>JBEPXV010000274.1:0-3805 GCA_041641695.1 Gammaproteobacteria bacterium
GGCGATTGATGAGAAACTGGATGAAGCTCGCAACCGGTTCGCGAAACAAGCGGTTCCAGGCGGGGCGGAAGAACGGCTCGAAGCGGCGTTCGATGTACATGCCGACCACCAGAGTGCGATGGATGTAGTCGAGCACACGGGTGGTGAGCTTCATGATTCAGCTCCTTTCCGGGGCGACTGCGCGATGTAACGCAGCGCGCGGATTCCCGGCATGAAAAAGTAGGCGCCGCCGAGCACCGTAACGAACTGCGGCATGCCGTGGACACACCGGGCGGGGCCGGCGGGGTCCGGTCGTGTGAAACCGTCGGTTGGTTCGCCGTTGACGAGGGCGCAGCGGTTGCCCAACAGCGGGTCGGACTCGTTCTGCACTCCGCCGAACTTCGGGCCCATCGACCAGGCGTTCTGAACGAACTCGAACTGGCGCGTGATATTCGCGACCAGGCAGATGAACTGCAGGCCGCGTTCGGCCGCGGTTGCATCCGGGCTGATTGCTTCCTCGGGGGTCAGGAGGGGCCCGTATTCGCGCCCGCGCCGCAACAGCCGGTGAAACCGGGCCGAGGCGATGAGATCGTCGCCGGGATGCCGCCGGCCAAACCCCAGGATGCGAACGAGCCGCGACAGCGCACCGCGCACGCCGGGAGGGAAGTCTCCCGTCCGTGGATTCGCGCGCCGGATATGCGAGCCAATCGGGCAGCGGTATCCGTGAGGATCGTCATCGAAGTCAAACTCGTTCAGCAAGACCGGCGCCCGCTCACCGGGTTCGGGCCGGTTGTGCGGCGACGGGTCGATCAACGGCGTGCCGTCGCGTTGACGGCCGACCATCGCCGCCGCCAGTTGCTCGCGATCGCCGTCGCTCCCCGTCTGCCGGTCGATGAATCGCCAGAAACCGGGAACGTCCTGATGGAGCTGTCGGACGACCAGGTAGCTGCCGTTGCGCCCGAAATCCCGCCAACGGGATGCTTCCTCCGCTTTGGGCAGGGCGCCGGCACCGGGGTCTTCGCGCGGGTCGAGCAGCGGCCGCGAGGTGTACTGCCCGTACTCGTTCGGGTAGCCCAGCAGTATCTCGCCGATGGACACCAGGTTGGTGTAGGCGGCCCGCTGATGCGCATCCGTGGGCAGCGTCTGTTCCCAGTCGACCCGCGGCTGACTGATCCCGTCCACGAATCCAAAGGGTTCGATATTGCCGATGTCATGGGTCGGCAGGGTCACGCGAATGCGGAATGCCCGCCCGAAGGTCGTATCCAGTATCCGGGTGCGCCAGGATTCCAGCTCACCGTCCAACGCGTAGAGCATCAGAAGCAGGTGCGGCGCCGGAGAGGATGGCCCGCCCCAGCGCCATCGCTCCGGAGCGTTGGCATCGACGTCGCCGAGCCGGCGCGACCGGCTGGGCGGCGATGCCATACCCTCAAGGAACTCGTCGGAGAATCCGGCGATGACCGCTTCGGCGACACCCAGAGCCCGCAGGCCGGCTGCGCTGAACGCGACCTGCAGAGCGGCACCCGGCAGCGGCGTGACGGCTTCGGCCGTCGTGACCGGCGCCGTTTGCAGCCACGCCCGGGCCTGCTCCGCGTCGACTATGTCCAGGAGGAGGAAGTCGGTCTCGCGCAAATGGCCGTGCCCGAACCGGACCAATCCCTGTATATCGGAAAACTCGACCCCGCGATCGCTGCTCATGATGTATCCCGCCTCACGCCTCTATCTCCGCCAGCCATTGCCGGATACCCTGGTCACCGTCGGGACGATGCACCACGCCGTGACGAATACGGCTGTTTCGAGCCAGGTCGAAAGCGGTCAACCCCGGATAGGCCTTGTACCAGACTTCGGTGGGCAGCTGCTTGCGCCGCAGGAAGTTCTTGAACTTTTGCTCCTGTTCGGCTCCGTCCTTGATCAGCCAGCGCGTAGCCGGGTAACCGACACCGTTGCTGAACACGAGATTCAATCCCCAGGCCACTTTGTTGATGAAGTCATCCATATAGCTCTCCAGGCTGCCGTCGTAGTTGCTGGCGAAGAACAGGCGCTTGTTGTCGTCCAGCATCACCCAGCGGGCGAAGTGGATCGTGTTCACCCGCGTCAGGAATCCACGGTTGTAGATATGCCGCGCCGTATAGTCGAGCAGCCACAACAGGAAGCGGACTGCGTAGCGGCGGAACGCCTGGGGCTTGACATCGCCGAACGCGCTGAACTGATTCGTGACATCGTGATCCTCGAGCTCAGCCAGGCGCGCCACCGATTCGCGGTCGGAACGTTCGAGAATTTCCGGATCGGTCCGTTCCAGCATGCGCAAACGCAGGGCCGCGAACGGCAGGATCACCAGAAACAGCGGCAGCAGCGCGAGCAGCAGCAACGGTACGCCGATCTTGTGGATGAGGTTCCGGACTCGCCAGACGACGGGCGTGGGCGGCGGGGGTGAAAGGGGCAACCGTCCGGCGTGCTGCTCCAGCTCGACGAAAGACAACAGCCGTTGGCGAATCACCCGCGGATCGTCACTGCCGTTTTCGGCGATTATCCGTTTAAGTTTTGCCGACAGTGCCTCGTGCAGAGTGCGCTCTTCCCGGATCTGGACGAGCGTTCGCCCGAGGGTATTGACGTAGTTGGCCTTCGGCTTGACGTTGTGCGCGTGCATCCATTTCACCAGGCTCTCCTGGTCTTCCACAAATCCATGGCAGTGGGAGAATATGCGGCGCAAACCGCGTTCCGCCCGGGTCGCAAGCTCGGCGATGAAGGTGTCCGCCCGACCGTCGCAATCGCCCAGAAACGCGAGCGTCGGCGTCCACGGTTCCGGTTCGACGCCGTGCGCCGCGATATCTTCGGCCGTGTTGGCTTCCAGGATCACGAACCGCGCCACGTGCAGGCGGTCGAAATCACCGAACGGCAGCAGCGTGTTGTCGGGGTCGGCGTGGCCGGGCCGGTCGTTGAGGGTGGCCAGCAGCGCCCTGAGATCCTCGAGCCTGCCTTCTGCGACCGGCGCGGTGATCATGAATGTAGACTGCGCCAGCATTGTTGGGTCCGTTCTCCGGCTTCTGTCGCTTCGCTCAAGTGTTCGTGGTAGTCAAGGCAAAATCCAGAATTCGCGTCCTGCCCCACCAAACCTTTCCGAGATACACGCCGGGCTCCACTTCGCGGATTTCGTCGCGAATCTTCTGGAAGAAGAACGAAGTCGTCGAATAGTCGATAACGATGGTGTCCTTGCCGTCCATCCAGCTATCGCCCCTGTATACCTTGGCCACGACGAAGGTCAGGCTGAGCGGCGTAATCTTGTTAATCAGAACTCCCTGCTTCCTGTCGGGTGGAAACAGGTCGAAAACCTTTCCCTGCCACGCAAACAACCTGGCAAAACGCGCATAGACCCGGGCCAGCGCGGAGCCCGCGACTATCGCCGTGCCGCGGGTATCCCCGGCGGGCATGTCGCCGGCCTCTGCCTGCCTGTAGATATCGTCCAACTCGGCCCGTGACTTGCTCAGCCACTTCCTGACCTTTTCGTTCATGACTCGCTCAAGGCTTGTTGTTCAATGTCGCGCATTGCGGAATGCGCCAAGCTCGCTGTAAACGGTCCGGCGCACCCGGTTGATGCCTCCCAGGGGCCGGTGGGCGGCCTGGCACTGCCACGGATTGAACGTGATCTCCTCACATTCCTTCCGGGATGTGTCATCGAGGAATTCCTGCTGCTCGATGGTTATGCGGGCCACCCGATGAAACCCGGACTCCATCTCATTCCAGACCACTGACGCATCTTCGATGGGCATCCGGACCGGATCGGTCTGAAACTGGACCATGAAGTCGAAACCGGCAACACCCCGTCGCAGGT
>JBEPXV010000275.1:0-3801 GCA_041641695.1 Gammaproteobacteria bacterium
CACTGCCGGGACGGGCGACCTGGGCCGGGCAGTGGCGGACGCCTTGCAGCCGCCGGATTGACCGGCTGCCGCGGCGTGCTCGACGGCCAGAATTCATCGGCCGCCTGCTGTCCGTCATGCGCTTGAGAGAAATCCGTAAAGGCATGAGGGCGGGTGCCAGTGTCGTGCCGACGTTCGGCGTCATGTTCTTCGGCTTCGGCCTGGCGGCGGCGGTGGCACAGGTGCCGGAATTCGCCGCGCTGGCCATCACTCTCCTGGTTTTCGCGGCGCCGGCGCAGTTCGCAATGGCGGACGTCGCCGCCCAGGGCGGCGGCATCATCCAGCTCGTGTCGATCGCCGTGGTGGTCAACCTGCGCTTTTTCGTGATGAGCCTGACCCTGGCCGGGACGTTCGATCCGGCGCGGCGCCGCAGCCATGTGTTGTGGTGCCAGTTCGTGAGCGCGACCACTTATCTCACCACCTTCTTCCACTGGCGGGGCGGGCGCGTGGAGGATCCGTTCTCGTTCTACCAGGGCGTGGTGCTGGCGGCGCTGCCGGCGGCTCTGCTGGGCACCGCCGTGGGGGTGTGGTTCGGCACCGGCATGCCCGCCCTCATGGCCTTCGCGGCCACGCTGTTCCTGCCGGTCTACTTCACCTTGATGATCGCCGGCGAGAAGCAGACACGGCCCGAGCTCACGGCCGTGGTCCTGGGATTTTTACTTACGCCGCCGGTGGAGGTGCTGCTGCCCGGCTGGGGCCTGTTCCTCGTTTCCCTGACGGTGGGCCTGGTGCTGTACCGGTTGACCGGCGGGGAGCCGGTGGAAGGGGGCGGCGATGACTGATCTGCAGTGGCTCATCGCCGTGCTCGGCGCGGGTCTGGGCACTTATCTGCTGCGCGCGGCACCGTTCTGGTACCGGCCGTCCCGCGAGTTCGGGCGGCGGCATCTGCGCTGCCTGACTTACATCTCGTTCGCGGTTGCCGCCGGCATCGTGTCGCGCGCCATATTCCTGTCGGGCGGCGAGCTGGCATACGGCCGCGAGGCGTGGATCCGGATGCTGGCCGTGCTGGCTGCGCTGGCTCTTTACCGCGCCACGCGCAACATGCCCCTGGCACTGTTCTCGGCCGTAGGCATCGCGGTTCTCGTCAATTGGACCACGGCTCAGGGGTTGACGCCGTAGTAACCCAGGCGGCTCGACAGCTCCAGCCCGGCCTTCTGGAGATGCGGCACCCAGTCTTCAGGCTCGTGGCGACTGGTGGGGGCCGAGACCGAAATTGCCGCCACGATGCGGCGGGAATGGTCCCGGACCGGCACGGCGACGCAGGAGACCCCCGGTTCCGCCTCTTCTGAGTCCACGGCGTACTCAGCTTCCAGGGACTTGATGCACTCGGAGCGCAGTGCATCGGCGCGGGTGATGGTGTGCGGCGTGAAAGCCGTAAGCCCGGTCTCCCGGGCGTAGGACTCGAAGCCCTGGTCGCTCTCTTCGCCCAGGAACAGCTTGCCCACGGCCGTGACATGCAGCGGGGCGCGGCTGCCGATGACCTGCTCGACGCGCATCATGCGCTTGTTGGTGATGGCGCGCTCCACGTACACCACTTCGTTGCCGTCGCGCACGGTCAGGTTGATGGTCTCGTGCAGTGAATCCCGCAAAGCCTCCATGATCGGCCGGGCGTCCTCGCGCAGGCTGACGTGGGCCTGGACCCTTCCGCCAAGCTGCAGGAGCTTGCGCCCGAGCTGGTACCGTCCCGCCTCGTCCCGCTCCACGTAGCCATGGGTGGTCAGCGAGGCCAGTATACGGAACGCGCTGGACGGGTGGAGGCCCGCATCGATGGCCAGCACCTTCAACGGCACGCTCTTGTCGCTGGCGGCGATCAAGTCAAGCAGGGTCGCCGCTCGATCGATGACTTGTATGGCGCTCTTCGGCATATATGGGATTCCTCAGACGTTTCGTAATTCGAAAGCGCCAACATTATACAAAATTAGCATCGATTTGGCATCGCGGTTACACTGAAATCATGGTTGCCACCCCGAAGTCCATTCGCACCCGGGCGTCCGTTGCCGCCGACCTGCGGCGCCTGGTGCCCGAGCACAGCGTCCTGGAGGACGAGGAGTCGCTGCGGCCCTACGAATGCGACGGCCTGTCCGCCTACCGGCGGCTGCCGCTGGTGGTGGTAATGCCGGAAACCGTCGCCCAGGTGCAGGCGATTGCCCGCTACTGCCGGGACAATGGCATCCCGCTGGTAGCCCGTGGGGCCGGCACCGGTCTGTCCGGCGGCGCCCTGCCCATCGAGGACGGGGTGCTGTGCAGCCTTGCCAAGTTCAGCCGGATTCTGGATATCGACCCGGTCAACCGGACGGCGACAGTGCAGCCGGGCGTTCGCAACCTGGCGGTTTCCGAGGCCGTGTCCCACCTGGGGCTTTACTACGCGCCCGATCCCTCGTCCCAGATCGCCTGTTCCATCGGCGGCAATGTGGCCGAGAATTCCGGTGGGCTGCACTGCCTGAAGTACGGATTGACGGTGCACAACATCATGAAGCTGAAGGTGGTGACTATAGACGGGGAGCTGGTCTCCATCGGCGGCGACGCGCTCGACTCGCCGGGCTACGACCTGCTGGCTCTGATGACCGGGTCGGAAGGCCTGCTCGGGATCATCGTGGAGGTCATGGTGAAGCTGCTGCCCAAGCCGGAGTCGGCCAAGGTCGTCATGGCGTCCTTTGATGACGTGGGACAGGCCGGCCGCGCGGTGGGCAATATCATTGCCGCCGGCATCATCCCCGGCGGGCTGGAAATGATGGACAATGCCGCGATACGGGCCACCGAGGATTTCGTGCACGCCGGCTACGATACTGACGCCGCCGCCATTTTGTTGTGCGAGCTGGACGGCACACCGGAGGAAGTCGAGGACGATATCGAGCGGGTACGCAGGGTGCTTGAGGAGAGCGGCTGTTCCAGCATGCAGGTCGCCCGGGACGAGAACCAGCGGCAGCTGTTCTGGTCCGGCCGCAAGGCTGCTTTCCCGGCGGTGGGAAAGATATCCCCCGACTATTACTGCATGGACGGCACCATACCCCGGCGAAAGCTCGGCGAGGTGCTCGGCCGTATGCAAGAGCTGTCGAAACAGTACGGGCTGCAGGTGGTCAATGTATTCCATGCCGGCGACGGCAATCTGCACCCGCTGATCCTGTACGACGGCAACCAGCCGGGTGAGCTGGAGCGCACCGAGGAGCTCGGCGGCGAGATACTCTCATTGTGCGTGGAAGTCGGCGGCACCATCACGGGGGAGCACGGCGTCGGGATCGAGAAGATCGACCAGATGTGCGTGCAGTTCGATTCCATGGCGCTTTCCCAGTTTCATGCGGTGAAGGAAGCGTTCGACCCGACGCGGCTGTTGAACCCGGATAAAGCGGTGCCGACCCTGCATCGCTGCGCCGAGTTTGGCGGCATGCACGTACACCGCGGCGAGCTGAAGTTCCCCGAGCTGGAACGATTCTGACGGGATGAGCACTCCGGCGCATTTGCCCGTCCGGGCGGCGCGCCCGGGCCCGGTTCACGGCGTTTATTGAATTTCACGAACATTGTCCGACTTCATTAAAGACACCTGCGAAGCCGTCAAGGCGGCGGCTGACCGCCGTGCTGCCCTGCGCATCGAGGGCGGTGGCACCAAGTCATTCTACGGCCGCGAGACCGGGGGCGAGCTGCTGCGCACCAGTGAGCACAGCGGGGTGGTCGACTACGAGCCCAGTGAGCTTGTGCTCACTGCCTGTTGCGGAACGCCGCTGGCGGAGATCGAAGGCCTGCTGGCGGAGCACGGGCAGATGCTGC
>JBEPXV010000276.1:0-3778 GCA_041641695.1 Gammaproteobacteria bacterium
ACGCGGCTACCCAGCACCCGCTCGGTGGCCTCGAACACGCCGCGGATCCATGGATCCTCCGGGTCGGTATAGACATGGTCCACGTCGGTCAGGGTCTCGAAGCCCACCCCGGGGCCGAGAAGCCGGGACAGGGCATCCCGCACCCCGGCGTTGGTCTGTCCGACAATGGTGCGGATATCCACGCCCACCCGGGCCAAATCCGGCACCGAGTTGACGTTCATCCCCGCGCTCATGGTGCCGACGTTCAGCGTCGGCCCGCCCATGACCGGGTCGGCCTCGACCCCGAAGTCGAATGCGCGCAGGGTGTCGATGGCCGTGCAGGCCTTGTAGATCGCGTTGTCGCCCTTGTCCGGCATGGACCCGTGGGCGGTAACGCCGCTGAACACCAGGTCCATCCACAGCGCCCCCTTGTGCCCTATCATCGGCCGGTTGTCGGTGGGCTCGGCAACAATCAGGGCGCCGCACTCTCCCAGGACTTCCCCGTCCTGCGCCAGATGCAGCACGCCGTCGCAGCCGGTCTCCTCGCCGGCGCTCACCATGACTACCACATCGGCGCCCCGATGCTCCCGCTCAGCCAGCCTGCGGGCGGCCAGAACGAAGGCGGCCACGCCGCTCTTCATGTCGCTGGTGCCGCGGCCGTACAGGCGACCGTCGCGCACCTCGCCGTCGAACGGCGACACCGACCAGGGAGCGAGCCCGAGGGGGACGGTGTCGATGTGCCCGGAGAAGACGATCGGCTTGCGTTTCGCCGTCGTCGCCGGAAGGCGGGCGACCAGGCTGGCGCGATCGTCGCCGAGCTCATGGTACGTGGTCTGAAACCCGGCTTCCTCCAGCAGCCCGGCGATATATTCGACGCACGGGCGTTCGCGGCCGGGCGGGTTAATGGTGTCGAAACTGATCAGCTTGCGTGTGAGCTGCAGGCCGTCGAGGGTGTCGTTCATGCGTTTTGAACCCCGTTGGATTGTAAAAAAACGTAGTGAAAAAACTATAACACGCGCCTCGGAAAGCCGGTCCGCGCGTCGTATCCGGTACTCCCGTACCGCTGTGAAGACCGATCGGCACAGTTCGTGTCATGGCATCCGCGCGGTCGGGCTCCGGGACATTCGGTTGCCTCTCAGCGCAGATGACAGGCCGCCATGTGGCCGGGGGCCACCTCCCGCAGCTCGGGCTCCTCGTGGAAGCAGCGATCGAACGCCAGGGGGCAGCGGGTGTTGAAGCTGCATCCCTTCGGCGGGTTGATCGGGCTCGGCACGTCGCCCTTGAGCACCACGCGATCGCGCCGGCGGCGCGGGTCCGGCACCGGCACCGCCCCCAGCAGCGCCTCGGTATAGGGGTGCTGCGGATCGCGGAACAGGCTGCGCTTGTCGGTGATCTCCACCAGCTTGCCGAGGTACATGACGCCGATGCGGTGGCTGATGTGCTGCACCACCGCCAGATCGTGGGCGATGAACAAGTAAGACAGGTTGAGCTCCTGCTGCAGATCCATCATCAGGTTGATGACCTGCGCCTGCACCGATACATCGAGCGCTGACACCGGCTCATCGGCAATGATGAGCGCCGGGTTGAGCGCCAGGGCCCGGGCGATGCCGAGGCGCTGGCGCTGCCCGCCGGAAAACTCGTGCGGATAGCGGTGCATGAAGTCGCGGCGCAGGCCCACCCGCGAAAACAGCTCCGCGACCCGGTCGAGCCGCGCGCGCCGCGAGGCGCCTTCCTCGTAGTTGCCCAGCGGCTCGGCGACGATGTCCTGGGCGCGCATGCGATGGTTCAGCGAGGCGTAGGGATCCTGGAAAATCACCTGCATCTGCCGGCGGTACGGATGCAGCTCGCGGCGGCCGAGATTCGTAATGTCCCGCCCCTTGAGCCGGATCGAGCCCTCGGTGGGCTCTTCAAGCTTCAGGATCACCTTGCCGGCGGTGGATTTACCGCAGCCGGATTCGCCCACCAGCCCCAGCGTCTCGCCGTGACCGATCTCGAATGTGATGCCGTCGACGGCATACACCCGCGCCTGCTCGCGCTGCAGCAGCCCACCCAGGATGGGGAAGTGCTTGCGGAGATTTTCGACCTCCAGCAGCGGCTCGGTCGATTGGGCGCTCATCGGCTCCACTCCGGCAGGCGGGCGCTCTCCCAGCAGGCCGCGTGGTGACCGGGGGCTTTCTCCTCCAGGGGGGGATACTCCCGCCGGCAGCGGTCCACGGCGTACGGGCAGCGCTCCGCGAAGGTGCAGCCGGCCGGCAGGTCGTGCAGGGCCGGGACGATGCCCGGGATCTCGGTCAGACGCTCGTGCGCCCACTCGCCATGGGGATCCGCGAGCCGTGGCAGGGAGCTCATAAGGCCGCGCGTGTAGGGATGGCGCGGGTTCTCGAACAGCGCGGTGATCTCCGCCTCCTCCACCTCCCTGCCGGCGTACATCACCAGCACGCGGTCCGCCATTTCCGCCACCACGCCGAGGTCGTGGGTGATCAAGATGATGGCGGTATGCAGCTTGTCACGGATCTCCTCCATGAGAGTCAGTATCTGCGCCTGGATGGTGACGTCCAGCGCAGTAGTCGGCTCGTCGGCGATCAGCACGGAAGGATTGCAGGACAGGGCCATGGCGATCATCACGCGCTGGCGCATGCCACCGGAAAGCTGGTGGGGATACTCGTGCACGCGGCGATGCGCTTCCGGAATATGCACCAGGTCCAGTGTCTCCACCGCGTGCGCCATTGCCGCGGAGCGGGAAAGCTGCTGATGAAGCATGATCGCCTCGGTAAGCTGGTCGCCGATGGTCAGCACCGGGTTCAGCGAGCTCATCGGGTCCTGGAAGATCATTGAGATCTCGTTGCCGCGGATGTGGCGCATCTCGCCGTCGCTGAGCGTCAGCAGGTCGCGGCCCTTGTAGCGGATATGGCCGCTGGCAAAGCGGGTCGGCGGACTCGGCAACAGGCGCATGATCGACAGGGAAGTGACGCTCTTGCCGCAGCCGGACTCGCCCACCACGCCAAGTATCTCGCCCGGCCTCACCGAGAAGCTCAGGCCGTCCACCGCCTTGACGACGCCGTCACGGGTGTCGAACCAGGTGCGCAGGTCGCCCACCTCGAGGACCGGACCATCCTTCGCGGCAGGAGACGCCGGGGCCCCGCCACGGCCCCCGCGCGTCGTGTCGAGGACCGCCTCGCCCTGCTCGGCCCCGTTGTAACGCCGTGGGCCCGCCATCACACCCGCCTCTGCATGCGTGGATCCAGGCTGTCGCGCAGACCGTCGCCAAAGGTGTTGATGGCGAAGACAGTCAGTGCCAGGAAAGCGCCGGGAAAGAGGATGATCCCGAGGTTGTCGTAGAAGTACATGCGGCCCTCGGCCATGATATTGCCCCAGCTCGGGATCTCCGGCGGCGTGCCGGCACCCACGAAGCTCAAGTACGCCTCGAAGATCACCGCCTGGGCACAGATGTAGGTCGCCTGGACGATCATCGGCGGTACCGTGTTCGGCATGATATGGCGCAGCAGGATGCGCGGCGTCGACGTGCCGGCGGCGATCGCGGCCTGCACGTAGAGCTGATCGCGCAGCATCAGGACCACCGAGCGAACCAGGCGCACGACTCGGGGCACCTCGGGGATGCTGAGGGCCAGGATCACGTTGGGCACGCTGCTGCCCCACAGCGCCACCAGCGCAATCGCCAGCAGGATCGCGGGGATGGACATCAGCGCGTCCATGAAGCGCATGACAATGGCATCGACATGCCGGAAGAACCCGGCGACCAGGCCGATGGTCATGCCGATGGTGGTCGCCAGGAAGGCCA
>JBEPXV010000277.1:0-3776 GCA_041641695.1 Gammaproteobacteria bacterium
GTCACGTTGTCGAATATCGTGGGCTCGATGAAATACCCGCCGTCGGACTCGATCGCCTTGCCGCCCAGCACCAGATGAGCGCCCTGCGCCTTGCCCTGCTCGATGTAACGCAGGATGCCTTCGTACTGCTCGCGGGAGACGATTGCCCCCAGCCGGTTGACGGGGTCCAGCGGGTCACCGGTGCGCCAGTCCCGGACACGATGCAGGATGCGCTCCAGCAGCGCGTCCTTGACATTCTTGTGCACGATGAGCCGGGAATTCGAGGAGCAGTTCTCGCCCATGTTCCAGAACACCGCCTGGGTGGCGTGCTCGGCCACGACATCCAGGTTCTCGGCGTCGTCCAGCACGACACAGGGGTTTTTGCCGCCGCATTCGAGCACGACTTTCTTCAGATTGCTTCGGGCGGAATACTCCAGGAACTTGCGCCCTACTTCCGTGGAGCCGGTGAACGACACCATGTCCACGTCGTTGTGCAGGCCGAGCGGTGCGCCGACGGTTTCGCCATAGCCCGTGACCACGTTCAGCACGCCCCGCGGCAGACCCGCCTCGAAGGCCAGCTCCGCCAGCCGCAGCGTGCTCATGCTGGTCTGCTCCGCGGGCTTGACGATCACGCTGTTGCCGGCCGCCAGCGCCGGCCCCGCCTTCCAGGCCATCATCTGCATGGGGAAGTTCCAGGGCAGGACACAGGCCACCACGCCGATCGGCTCGCGGACCACCAGGGCGACGGCGTCGTCTCCGGCGGGCGCCACCTCGTCGTAGATCTTGTCGGCGGTCTCCGCGTGCCATTCCAGGCACTGCAGCGTCTCGGGCAGGTCGACATTCTCGATTTCCTGGATGGGCTTGCCGCTTTCCACGCTCTCCAGGACCGCGAGCTCATGCCGGTGGCGGCGGATGAGCTTGCACCACTTGATCATGAGCTTCTTGCGCTCCGTTGGATGGAGCCTCGCCCATCTGCCGTCATCGAAGGCTTCACGAGCCTTCTCGACGGCCTGGTCCACGTCGGCCTGGTTGCAGGCGGCAATCCGGTTCAGTACCTGCCCGTTCGCCGGGTTCAGAGTTTCGAAGGTTTCCCCCGACGCGGCACTGCGCGCCCGGCCGTCGATGAACGCGCCGGACGGGAGCGCTATCGATCTGGAGATCGAGTCGTATTCCTCACGTGTTAATAGCAACGACATTGTCTTTTTCCAGGGATTGGG
Source organism: Gammaproteobacteria bacterium (assembly GCA_041641695.1). Classification (GTDB taxonomy): domain Bacteria; phylum Pseudomonadota; class Gammaproteobacteria; order Arenicellales; family JAANXG01; genus JAANXG01. The sequence goes on from JBEPXV010000277.1 coordinate 1,197, forward strand.
TGTCGCCGGTGATATCGGCCATGGTGTATTTGAGCGTACGCAGGACCATCTCGAGCTCGCGCTTCTCGCTCTTGAAAAGAGGGCGCAGGGGTCTTCGCACCGTTCCGGCGGGCAGGCCCTGCAGCTCGCAGGCGTGCTTGACGAACTGGATCAGCTTGCCGCCCTGCTCGAGGGTTCGCATGAAGGGCATCAGGGCGGACATGATCCGCCTGCCCTTGGCAATGTCGTTCTCGACCGCAACCGCCTGGTACAGGGCCTGATGCTCCTTCGGCAGGCAGTTGCCGCCGGCGCATACCCAGCCGCGCGCGCCCCAGGCGAAGAACTCCAGGGCCTGGTCGTCCATGCCGCACAGCAGGGTGATATGCGGATAGTCCCGGGCCAGCATGTGCAGCTGATTGATGTCTCCGGTGGATTCCTTGACGGCCGCGAAGTTCGGGCTCCGCCCCACCCGGTCAAAGAACTCCGCACCCATCGTGGTGCCGGTCCTTCCGGGATAGTTGTACAGAATAATGGGCAGATTGACGGCGCGGTCAATGGCCAGGGCATGATTGGCGAGTTCGAGCTGGGTCGGAACAGCATAGAACGGGGCGGGCATCAGGATCGCATCAGCGCCGTTGGACCTGGCGTGCAGACCGTATTCGATGCAGTCCTCGGTGCGAATTGCACCGGTACCCACGATCAACGGGAGCCGGCCCCGGATCACTTCACGCGCGACGCCCATCAGTTCAACGCGTTCTTCCGGGCTCTGAGCGTAATACTCACCGGTAGTGCCGCCGACGATGATTCCGTGTACCCCCGAGGCAACGAGGTGCTCGATCATCGTCTCGAACCCCTGGTAGTCGATGGAGTAATCCTCGTTGTATGGCGTGATTACGGGCGGGTAAATGCCTTCGAATTTCATGCGGTTTCTCCCCGTGGTAGCATTCGAATGGGGTACGGTTGACGACTAATTGTACACAACATGTCGTCTCCAACAAGAACTAATTGCATTGCGATAGATTTTCTGAGAATGTCCTTTTTCTGGTAAATCAATCAGATACAGTCAAATTATAGATCCAGGATATCGGCTGTCACGATCCGTTGGATTGGACCATCAGGACAGCCCGGCAAGGTTATGGCGAAAGCAAGCACCACCAAGAAACAACGCGGGCAAGGCGCCGCACGGGTCTACAACCAGGTCCGCGAAGATATCCTGCGGCTGAAACTGGCACCGGGAGAGCTGCTGGACGAGACTCGCATCAGCAAGGAGTTCAAGCTCTCCCGGTCCCCGATTCGCGAGGCGATGGTCCGGCTGGCCAGCGAAGGACTGATCAAGACGCTGCCCAACAAAAGCACCATCGTTGCACCGTTGAACATCGAGGAGTTCTCGAGCTACATCGATGCCCTGGACCTCGTGCAACGGATCACCACGCGCCTGGCGGCAAGGCTCAGGAGCGACGAACAGCTGAGCAGGATCAAGCGGCAGCAGGCCGCCTTTTCCAGGGCCGTCGCCGCGCACGATCCCCTGGCCATGATCGGACACAACCATGATTTCCATGTTGCCATCAGCGACGCGTCGCAGAACCGCTATCTGAGCGAGTTCAACTCGCGGCTCCTTGACGAGGGCCGCCGCTACCTGCGCCTGTACTTCCGCTCCTTCGACGATACCCTGCCACCCGAGCTCAACGATGAGCACCATCAGATCATCGATGCCATTGAGGCGCGCGACGAAGAGCGTGCCGAGCTGCTCGCCCACGAGCACAGCATGCAGGTCAGCGAGCGCTTTTTGAGCTACCTTTCGCGGCGGCAGACCGCGAACCTGTCTGTCATGCCGCCCGAGAAAGTGGGCTAGGAGCCGTATTCAGCCACCGGCGCGCCCAGCACATCCATGCGCGGGCTGACCCCCAGGCCGGGCTCCGCGGACGCCCGCATGGCGCCCTCGCTGCGCTGCGGCGCGCCGTCGGCATTGCAGACCGTGACGTAAGAGTTGAAATCGGTTGACGAGAACCTGAACTGTTCCGGCGTCGAATGCGCCAGGTGTGCAATGGCCGCGGTGATGATGTCCCCGCCCCAGCTGTCTTCGATGGTCATGGGGATGCCCAGGGATACACAAAGATCGCGGATCTGCCGCGCCCTGGTGAGTCCGCCCACCTTGGATATCTTCAGATTGATCACGTCCATGGCCCGGTCCGCGTGCGCCTTCAGCAGCATCTGCAGCCCGTCGATGTTTTCATCGAGAACGAAAGGCAGGTTGGTGTGATCGCGCACGGCGCGGCACTTGTCGTAGGAGACACACGGCTGCTCGATATAAACATCCAGATCCGCCACCGCATTCGCCACCCGTATCGCGTCCGGCGCCAGCCAGCCGGTGTTGGCATCCGCCACCAGCACGTCACCCGGCTCCAGGATCTCCCTGACCGCCCGGATGCGCGCGATATCCTGGGCCGCGTCGCCGCCCACCTTCAACTGAAACTTTCGGTACCCCTCATGCCGGTACTCCGCCACGTTGACTGCCATCTCTTCGGCCGGGCGCTGGCTTATGGCGCGATACAGCGCCACGGATTCACCGAATCGCCCGCCGAGCAGGTGGCAGACCGGGTG
>JBEPXV010000278.1:0-3776 GCA_041641695.1 Gammaproteobacteria bacterium
TCGCCCTTCGTCACCAGCGGGATCCGGGTGGGCACCCCGGCGGCCACTACCCGGGGCTTCACCGAGCCGGAGATTGAAAGGCTGGGCCACTGGATGAGCGATATCATGGAGAACCTGGATGATGAAGGGATCCGGGAGCGGGTGAAGCGCGAAGTGCTCGAGCTGTGCGGGCGCTTTCCGGTGTATTCATGAACGGGGCGGCGGCCCGGGCGGCCTGAATGCGGTGCCCATTCTGCCGCTCCGAGGACACGCGGGTCATCGACTCGCGCCTGGCCGACGACGGCGATGCCGTTCGGCGGCGGCGCGAGTGCAATGCCTGCGCGGAGCGCTTTACCACGCTCGAGCACGCTTCGCTGCGCATGCCCTACGTGGTCAAGAGCGACGGCAGCCGGGAGGCGTTCGACGAGATGAAGCTGCGATCCGGCATGACCCGCGCCCTGGAGAAGCGGCCGGTGGATACCGACGCGGTGGAAAGCGCGGTGCAGCGCATCCAGCACAAGCTGCTCACCAGCGGGGACCGCGAAGTGCCTGCGCTGCGCATCGGCGAGTGGGTGATGCACGAGCTGAGCGAGCTGGACCAGGTGGCTTACGTGCGCTTCGCGTCCGTGTACCGCTCGTTCCAGGACGTCGATGAGTTCAGCGAGGAAGTCAAGCGTCTGCGCAATCAGCCGTCGCCGTCCGTGAAAAAGAAGCAAATGACCTTTCTGCCGAGTGACGACAAGTAAATCAGATGCCGCTCACATGGCGCGGGCCCTGCGGCTCGCCCGGCTGGGGCTCAGGACGACCCATCCCAATCCCCGTGTCGGCTGCGTGGTGGTCGCCGGCGGCGAGGTGGTGGGCGAAGCCTGGCACGAGCGGGCCGGTGCGCCGCACGCGGAGATCCTGGCGCTGGAACAGGCCGGGGACAGGGCCCGGGGCGCCACCGTGTATCTCAACCTGGAGCCCTGCTGCCATCAGGGCCGGACCCCGCCGTGCACCGACGCCCTGATCGATGCCGGCGTCGCCCGCGTGGTGGCCGCCATGGAAGATCCCAATCCGCAGGTCGGAGGCGGGGGGATCCAGCTCCTGCGCGGTGCCGGGGTCGAGGTGGACGTCGGCCTGATGAAGAACCGGGCGCTGGCCCTGAATCGCGGCTTCGTGTCCCGCATGAGGCGGGGCCGGCCCTGGGTCACGGTCAAGATGGCGGCGTCCCTGGACGGCCGGACGGCCGCCGCCGGCGGCGACAGCCAGTGGATTACCAGTGAAGCCGCCCGCGCCGATGTCCATCGCCTCCGGGCCGGCGCTTCTGCGATCATGACGGGCAGCCGCACGGCCCGGGAGGACAACCCCGCATTGACCGCCCGCTGTGAAGGAGTGACGCGCCAGCCGCTGCGGGTGCTGGTGGACGGCGCGTTGAGCGTTCCGTCGAGCTGTCGTCTGTTCGATGACAGTGCGCCGGTGGTGGTCGCTACGTCGGTGGACCCGGCCGGGGTCAGCTACGCCCCGCACGTGGACGTGGTTCGTTTGCATGCCCGGAACTCGCGCGTGGACCTCGTGCGCCTGATGCGGCATCTCGGCGAGCGCGAGATCAATGAGCTGCTGGTGGAGGCGGGCGCGTCTCTGGCCGGAGCCTTGTTGAAAAACCGGCTGGTTGATGAAATAGTGGTGTACTTGGCGCCCACGTGCCTGGGCAATGACGCCATGGGCATGTTCGACCTGCCTTTCATCAAGTCCCTCGATGACCGCATCGACCTGTCGATAACGGACGTCCGCCAGGTCGGTGCGGACTTGAGAATTACCGCCCAAGTGCAGCAACAGTTGATTCGCAGCTTCACCGGACCTTCACAACGGGATTGAATACGTGTTTACGGGTATTGTTCAACATCAGGGGACCCTGGCGTCCCGCGAGCTCATCGACGGCGACGCCCGCCTGACGGTGTCCGCGCCCCCGGAGCTGGGCGGGCGCGCCCGTGTCGGCGACAGCATTGCCGTCAACGGCGTCTGTCTGACGGTGGCCGGCCGCCGGGATGACGAGCTCGTGTTCGACGCATCCGCCGAGACTCTTTCGAAGACCCGGCTCGGCCAGCTCGAGCCGGGCGCGCGCCTCAATCTGGAGCCGGCCCTGTCGGCGTCCGATCCCGTGGGCGGGCATTTCGTTACCGGCCACATCGACGGCCTGGGCGAAGTCACCCGCATCGACCCCGACGGCCGCTCGCACCGGCTGGAAGTGGCCGCGCCGGAGTCCCTCGGCCGCTATATCGCCGTGAAGGGCTGCATCACCGTGGACGGCGTCAGCCTGACGGTCAATGACGTGAACGAAGCCCGGTTCGGCGTCAATGCGGTGCCGCATACCTGGTCGGTCACCACCATGAAGGATTACGCGGTGGGCACCCGGGTGCACCTGGAGGTCGATCTGATTGCCCGCTACCTGGAGCGCCTGGTGGGTGGGCGCGACGAGCCGCCGGCGGAGCCTGATATCACCACCGACTTCCTGAGCAAGCAGGGCTTCGCACCGCCGCTGAGCGATGACGAGCTGGAGGAAGACGAGGACTGGCGGGATGCCCGCTCGGACCGCCTTGATTAGCAACGGCCGGATCCAGACATGCCACTAGCATCGATACCCGAGGTCATCGAGGATTTCAAGCGCGGCAAAATGGTCATCATCACCGATGACGAGAATCGCGAGAACGAAGGCGACCTGCTGATTGCCGCGGAGAAGGTCACGCCGGAAGACATCAACTTCATGGCGACCAACGCGCGCGGCCTGATTTGCCTGACCCTGACTGCGGAGCGCTGCCAGCAGCTCGGTCTCGACCTGATGGTGGGCAAGAATGCTTCGCGTTTCTCCACCAACTTTACCGTATCCATCGAGGCCGCCCGGGGCGTGACCACCGGCATCTCGGCGGGGGACCGCGCACGGACGGTGCAGGCGGCGGTGAGCCCCTCGGCGACCCCCGGCGACCTGATATCGCCGGGACACATATTCCCCCTTATGGCCCAGCCGGGAGGCGTGCTGACGCGCGCCGGCCATACCGAGGCGGGCGTGGACCTGGCGCGCCTGGCGGGCTTCGAGCCGGCGAGCGTGATCTGTGAAGTGCTGCGCCCCGACGGCTCCATGGCGCGCATGGAGGACCTTATCGAGTTCGCACGCTGCCACGGGCTGAAGATCAGCTCGGTGGCGGAGCTGATCCGCTACCGGCTGGAGCGCGAGCCGACTGTTTCCCGCGCCGGCGAGGCGTTCACCGAAGTGCGCGGCCACCAGCTGAAGGTGGTGGCTTACCAGGACGTCGTGGAGGACATCACCCACCTGGCGCTGGTGAAGGGCGACATCGATTCGGGAGCGCCGACCCTGGTCCGGGTGCATGTCGAGTCCGGCGTCTACGACGTGTTCCGCAAACTGGAAGGCGCGGAGAGCTGGCCGGTGGGCGACGCGGTGGCCCGAATCTGCCGGGAGGGCAGCGGCGTGGTGGTAATCGTGCGCTACCCGGAGGACAGCGGCGAGATGATCAGGCGCGTTCAGCATGCGCACGCCGAGAACAAAAACATCGAATTCCCGTGGCGCGAGTCGGGACAAGATCTTAGAATGCTGGGCGTGGGCGGTCAGATCCTGGCGGATCTGGGCGTATCCCGGCTCCGGGTTCTGGGCAGCCCGCGGCGCCTTTACGGCTTATCCGGTTTCGGTCTCGAAATCGTGGATTACCTCACGGAATAACGGCCACTGCGACTATGTCGATGGACAATATCAATATCACCGAAGGCGATCTGTCGGGCCGTCAGGGGCGATTCGCGCTGGTCGT
>JBEPXV010000279.1:0-3773 GCA_041641695.1 Gammaproteobacteria bacterium
GCTCTGCGTGCTCCCCGGCGTAACCTACCGGGATTGACCAGGCCGTCCGGCCGTCGGGCCGTTGCCGCGGCGGGATGCGGGCGGCTGGCGTTGTCGCGATGTGCAACATGTTGGTGACGCTGCGGCCGGGTTGCGCGGGCAGGACGAAGTCCCAACCAGCGGTGATCCCGGCGAATCGCCGCATGCGGCGTCATCTGCGGCGGATAGCCGCGCAAGTGGACACCCGGTTGTATCGTTGCTCCGGCGGAACCTGCCGTCCATGCGTGCCGCCTTGACCTTCGATCGGGGCGGCCGGTAGCATGAATTTATCAAAGGAGGAGGAAGCCGCAGCCCGCCCACGGGTTCCCGGCTTCCACTTAAGATTGCAAACGGGGGCTTTGATCACCCGACCATACGAGAAGAACCGGCCACGACGGCCGCCCCGTTGGCATTCCATATCGCGACGAGTGTTCCGCGCGGCCCCGGCAAAAGCCGCGGCGAGCGGAGCCGGCTTCCAGTCGCCCGACCAGGGTAGTGGTCGTGAGAACAACACCATACGGACCCACTTACTACTAACGGGAGGGCTTTCAATGTCCCAGACCAACCAGACACGCCGTCGGCCGTCGGCCGTCGGCACCGTAGTGCTCGCCGCGGCGCTCGCGGTGTTCAGTTTCGTCGGCCAGCCCGGTGCCGCCAGGGCCCAGGACGAGTCGGTGCTGCGCATCATTCCGCACGCGGACCTGCGCAATATCGACCCGATCTGGACCACGGCCTACATCACCCGCAACCACGGCTATCTCGTGTGGGATACCCTGTTCGCGCTGGACGAGAATCTCGAGGTCCAGCCGCAGATGGTCGACACCTACGACATCAGCGACGATCGGCTGACCTACACCTTCACCCTGCGCGAAGGCATGACGTTCCACGATGGTGCGCCGGTGACCGCCGAGGACGCCGTGGCGTCGATCAAGCGCTGGGGCGCGCGCGACGGCATGGGCCAGAAGCTGATGGACTTTACCGAGTCCCTTGAAGTGGTCGACGAGCTCACGTTCACACTGCAGCTCTCCGAGCCCTACGGCCTGGTGCTGGAATCCCTCGGCAAAATCTCCTCGAACGTGCCGTTCATCATGCCCAAGCGGCTGGCGGAGACGGATCCGAACGAGCAGATCGAGGAGGTCATCGGCTCCGGCCCGTTCCGCTTCGTCGAGGACGAGTGGCAGCCGGGTAATATGGTGGTCTACGAGCGTTTCGAGGACTACGTGCCGCGCGACGAGCCGGCCAGCTATGCCGCCGGCGGCAAGGTGGCCAAGGTCGACCGCGTCGAATGGCACTATATTCCCGATCACTCCACCGCCACCCAGGCACTGCTCGCCGGCGAGGTGGACTACTACGAGGAGCCGCCGGTTGACCTGATCTCGCGGCTCAACGCCGATCCCGCGATCACCGTCGAGACCGTGGACCCGCTGGGCACCCAGGGCGTGATCCGGCCGAACTTCCTGCATCCGCCGTTCGACAACAAGAAGGCGCGCCAGGCGTTGATGCTGGCGGTGCAGCAAAGCGACTATATGTACTCCATCATGGGCGATCCGGACTACTTCATGGAGTTCTGCGGCGCCTACTTCATGTGCGGCGGACCCTACGAGACCGACGTCGGCAGCGAACCCCTGCGGGAGAAGAATCTCGACAAGGCCCGCCAGCTGCTGGAAGAGTCCGGCTACGACGGCCGCGAAGTGCTGATTCTCGATCCCACCGACACCCCGGTGGCCCACGGCGAGTCGCTGGTGACCGCCCAGGCGCTGCGCGAGATAGGCATGGAGGTTCGCCTGGTCGCAATGGACTGGGCCACCATGACCTCGCGCCGCGCGGTGAAAAAGCCGCCGGAAGAGGGCGGCTGGAACATCTTTCCGACCTGGTGGCTGGCGGTGGATCAGCTCAATCCCATCACCAATATCTCGGTGTCGGGCGCCGGTGATCGGGCGTGGTTCGGCTGGCCGGAGAACGAGCGCATAGAGAAGCTGCGTAATGACTTCGCCCAGGCCACCGATCTGGAGAAACAGCGCGAGATCGTCGAGGAGCTGCAGAAAGAGCTATACGACTTCGTGCCGTACGTCCCGACGGGCCAGTATTACCAGCCGACCGCCTACCGGGACAATGTCTCCGGGATCCTGGAGGCCCCGGTTCCGTTCTTCTGGAACATCGAGGTCGAGTGAGGTCTGACGGCATCGGGTAGTGGCGCCGGTGTGACCGGCGAACGGCCATGGACGGCCGTCATGCCGTGCCGTGCTTCCGGTCCGCCCGGAAGCGGCGGCGCGTCATTGTCCTGCCCGGACCCTCGAGCTGCGGTATTCTCACGCAATCATGTATACCTATGTCATCCGCCGCGTTCTGGCCACGATTCCGATCATGGCGCTGGTGGCGCTGTTCGTCTTCCTCCTGTTGCATCTCAGTCCCGGCGACCCGGCGGCCATCATCGCGGGCGACTTCGCCACCAGCGAGCAGATCGACCAGATCCGCGAGCAGCTCGGCCTCAATGACCCGTTGTATGTCCAGTTCGGGACCTGGCTCTACGACCTGTCCCAGGGCGACCTGGGCCGCTCGATCTATTCCGGTCTGCCGGTCACCCGGCTGATCGGTCAACGCCTGGAGCCCACGCTGCTGCTGACTCTGATCACGATGCTGATCGCCGTGGGCTTCGCCGTTCCGCTGGGTGTTCTCGCCGCCTGGAAGGTCGGCACCTGGATCGACCGGGCGGTCATGGCATTCGCGGTGCTGGGATTCTCTGTGCCGGTGTTCGTGATCGGCTATGTGCTTATCGCCGGCGGCTCCATGGCGTTGGGCTGGTTCCCGGTGCAGGGCTATACCAGCATCACCGAGGACTTTTTTGAATTTCTGGCGCACATTACCCTGCCGGCGCTGACCCTGGGCATGGTGTACATGGCCCTGATCGCGAGGATGACGCGCGCCACCATGCTGGAAGTCCTCAACGAGGACTACATTCGCACCGCTTATGCCAAAGGCGTGGCGACCCGCAAGGTGCTGTGGAAGCATGGCCTCAAGAACGCCATGGTGCCCATCGTCACCACCATCGGGCTCGGTGTGGCGCTGCTGATCGGCGGCGTCGTTGTTACCGAGACCGTGTTCGCCATCCCGGGCCTCGGCCGGCTCACCGTCGACGCGGTGCTGCGCACCGACTACCCGGTTATACAAGGAGTGATCCTGGTGTTCTCCCTGGCTTATGTGCTGCTGAATCTGCTGGTGGATCTCAGCTACGTACTGTTCGATCCCCGTATCCGCTACTGAAGAAGCCTTGATGAAACCGACAGTGGAAAAGCACGGGCCGCGACGCGCCGCCACGGCGAGCCGGGCATGAGCGAGCAGGCGCAGGATCCACCCCTGAGCGCCCGGCTGCGCGAGAGCCTGGCGCAGCTCGCCGAGTCGCTGCGGCGCAACCCGACCATGCTGTTCGGGCTGGTGGTGCTGGGCGGGATGGCGATTGTCGCGTTCGGCGCGCCTTACATCGGCCTCCCCGACCCGATGCGCCAGTCGCCGATGGACCGGCTGCAGGGACCGTCCGGGGACTACCTGCTCGGCACCGACATGTTCGGCCGGGATCTGCTCAGCCGCGTGCTGCACGGTGGCCAGATTTCCCTGGTGGTGGGCGTCTCGGTGGCCTTCCTGGCGACCACCATCGGCATGACCATCGGCCTGGTCGCCGGGTTCTTCCGGCATGTCGATGCCATTGTCATGCGCTTCATGGACGCGCTGATGTCCATCCCCGCGATCCTGCTGGCGAT
>JBEPXV010000280.1:0-3773 GCA_041641695.1 Gammaproteobacteria bacterium
CCTGGCTCATGGACAGCCTCTTGCCGCTGGCCACCCTGATCTGTTCCTTCAGCAGGTCGACGCCGGTGATCTGCTCGGTGACCGGATGCTCGACCTGGATACGGGTGTTCATTTCGATGAAGAAGAACTCGTCGTCCTGGAACAGGAACTCGAAAGTCCCCGCCCCGCGGTAGTCGATCTTCCGGCAGGCCTCGGCGCATCGCTCCCCCATCTCGTCACGCAGGGAAGGGTCGAGGCCCGGCGCCGGGGCCTCCTCGATCACCTTCTGGTGACGGCGCTGCATGGAGCAGTCGCGGTTGCCGAAGTGCACGGCATTGCCGTGCTCGTCCGCCATCACCTGGTACTCCACGTGGCGGGGCCGTTCGAGATACTTTTCCATGTACACCATGTCATTGCCGAATGCCGCCCGCGCCTCGGACATGGTCAGGGCGACGGCGCTCAGCAGTGACGCGTCGTCGTAAACCACGCGCATGCCCTTGCCGCCGCCCCCGCCGGCGGCCTTGATGATTACCGGGTAGCCGATCTCATTGGCGGTCCTCAGGTTCTGATCGTCGTCGTCGAGGAGCGGGCCGTTGGAGCCCGGTACGCAGGGCACCCCGGATTTCTGCATCGCCTTGATGGCGGATACCTTGTCCCCCATCAGGCGAATGGTTTCCGGGCGCGGTCCCACGAATATGAAGCCGCTTTGCTCGACACGCTCGGCGAAGTCGGCATTTTCGGCCAGGAAGCCGTAGCCAGGATGGATGGCGGAGGCGGCCGTCACCTCGGCGGCGGCGATGACCGCCGGGATATTCAGGTAGCTGTCCCGCGCGGGCGGCGGACCGATGCACACGGATTCGTCCGCCAGCTTGACGTATTTGGCATCGCGGTCAGCCTCGGAATGGACGGCGACGGTGCGGATACCCAGCTCCCGGCAGGCGCGCTGGATGCGCAGCGCGATCTCGCCGCGGTTGGCGATGACGAGCTTTTCAATCATGCGGATTACTCGATGACAAACAGCAGCTCGCCGTATTCCACGGCTTCACCGGCGGCCTTCTGGATGTGTACCACGGTTCCCGCGGCGTCGGACTCGATCTGGTTGAAGATCTTCATCGCCTCGATGACACACAGGGTGTCGCCGGCCTCCACCTTGCTTCCGACGGTCACGAAAGGTGCGGCGTCGGGCTCCGGCGCGTCATAGTAGGTTCCGACCATGGGCGAGGTGATCTGGTGGCCGCCCGGAATATCCGAGGCGCGCGCCGAGTCGGAATCATCCTGGCCGGCGTAGCGCACAGCCGCCGACTGGTGCGCCTGGGCATCGGCGGCCGGCATCGGGTGCATCATCGCCGGCGCGTGGTGGACGGTGGGCGCGCCGCGGCTCAGACGGATGGACTCCTCGCCTTCACGGATCTCCATCTCGTTGAGGCCCGATTCCTCGAGCAGCTCGATGAGCTTCTTCACTTTTCTAAGATCCATTAATCTTTCTCGTTGAGTTGATCGAACGCCGCCTGCAGAGCCAGCTCGTAGCCCCGGGCACCGAGCCCCGTGATCACCCCGGCGGCCAGGTCGGACAGGTAGGAATGATGGCGAAACGGCTCTCGGGCGTGCACGTTGGACAAGTGGACCTCGATGAACGGGATGGCCACCGCCGCCAGCGCGTCGCGCAGCGCCACGCTGGTGTGAGTGTAAGCGGCCGGGTTTATGATTATGAAGTCCGCGCTGCCGGCCGCGCCCTGGATGCGCTCCACCAGCTCGTGCTCGGCATTGCTCTGTACACAGTCAACCCGGTGGCCGGCCGCGCTCGCAGTCCGTTCGAGCCTGCGGTTGATGTCCTCGAGGGAGTTGTTGCCGTAATGCGCGGGTTCCCGGGAACCCAGCAGATTCAGGTTGGGCCCGTGTATGACAAGGATCGTCGACATGCCCGTGCGCCGTTATGTTATTCGACCCAGTCTGCCGCAATTGAAAGATCAAGTCCAGTTGATGACCGATTCGACGGAGTTTACGGATATTGAGCCGCGTACCCCTGAGCGTCCGGAACGGGCGCGGCAAATTGCGTCAACGGCGATTCAGCGGCGCTATGTGGCCAAGCAGCTCGTCGCCGTCCATGTAGCCGTAGCGGCGCATGTCCGGGACCTCGTTGCCGTGCTCGTCGAAGAACAGCATGGCGGGTGGGCCGAACACCCCGTGGGCCCGTTTGACGGCGCGGGTGCCTGGATCGTTCGGATCGGTGACATCGACCTGCAGCAGGGCGAACTGCTCATTCAGGATTCGGGCGACGCGCGGCTCGGCAAAGGTCGTTGACTCCATGCGGACACAGTCGACGCACCAGTCTGCGTAATAATCCACCATGACCGGCCTGCCCTGCTCCCGGGCGGCTTCCATCAGCCGATCCAGGCTTTCCCGGTCGGTCACCGGCTGGAACTCGGCGTGAACCCCGGACCACTCCTCCGCAGCCTGGCTCACCGCCTGGTAATCGAAAGGCCTGAGGATGTCGCGGTTGCCCTGCATGCCGCCCAGCACCGCCAGCACGCCCCAGGCCACCAGCACCACCGCGATCAGCTGGCGGCCGACCTTCCAGCCCGGCGACTCGCGCGCGGTGCCATGGACGCCTAGATATACGGCCGTGCCCAGGAGAAGCGCCGCCCACAGGTAAAGGACGGGCACCGCCGGCACTGCGCCCAGCAGGTACACCGCCACGCCCAGCAACATGATCCCGAATACGTGCTTGACGTGCTCCATCCACGGCCCGGACTTCGGCAGCAGATAGCCGAACCCGAAGCCCATGGCGATCAGGAACACCCCCATGCCCATCGCCATGGCGAACATGATCGCGCCGCCCAGCACCGGGTCGCCGCGGTTGATGGCCAGCCCCAGGATTGAGATCAGGACCGGCGACACACAGGCGCCCACAATGAGCGCGGACACCATCCCCATCGCGAACACCCCGCCGAAGGCCCCCGCTTTCAGCCCGGTTGCGCGGTGCTGCAGGCGGGTCTGAACGGCCGAAGGCATTCTCAGCTCATAGAAGCCGAACATCGACAGGGCCATGAGCACTATCAGCACGGCAATGAAGCCGATCGCCCAGATGTTCTGGAAGTACGCCTGAAGCTGGTCGCCGGTCAGCCCCGCCACCACCCCCACGGCCGTGTAGGTCACCGCCGTCCCGAGCACGTACACGGCCGCCAGGCCGCCGCCGCGCAGCCGTGTGACTCCGCCCCCCTGGCCGACGATGATCCCCGCGAGGATCGGCACCATGGGCAGCACGCAGGGCGTGAACGTCAGCAGAAGCCCCGAGCCGAGCGCCAGCAGGACAGGCCAGTAACCCGACTGAAAACGGGACCCGCCGTCCGGCGCCGGATCGGCGCCCGGCGCGGCCACCGCCTCGCCGATTCCCGGAAGACGCAGCGAGACGGTCTTCTCGATGGGGGGATAACAGATCCCGTCTTCCGCGCAGCCCTGGTAGCCCAGCGCGATGGGGACGGTAGCCCCCTGTGTCGACTCCCGGTTCAGGGTTATCTGGGCGTCGAAACCGTCGTAGTAGGCCTCGATGTCGCCGAAATATTCGTCCGTCTTCTTCCGGCCGGCCGGCAGCTCGATGCCGGCCACCAACACCGCGTCATCCGGGCTGTCCACCGAGAACTTGTCCCGATACAGGTAGTAGCCCGGCTCGATGAAGAAACGCACCAGCAGCGTGTCGTGGCTCATGGCCGTGAGCTCGAACCGGAAGGCCTCGTCCGGGTGCAGGAATTCCGTTTGTCCGGCGCCGCCTTCCTCCGGTGCGTCATCGGCCGACG
>JBEPXV010000281.1:0-3768 GCA_041641695.1 Gammaproteobacteria bacterium
TGCGCGCCCGCTTGAGCTCCCGGTCCAGCAGGCGCCGGATATCGCGCAGCGCAGCGTCAAGGTCTTCGCGCCTGTCGCTGTCCACGTCCTCAATCAGCATTGTCAGGCGCTGCATGGGCCGCTTCAGTTCGTGGGCCAGGTTGCCGAGCGCGTTGCGCGAGCGCATCACGCGCTGGTAGAGCTGGCCGAGGAGACGGTCGATCTCCTCCACCAGCGGCTGCACTTCGGCCGGCATGTCCCGCTCCAGCGCCCCTGCCCGTCCGCCGCGCAGATCGCGGATTGATTCACGCACCTGGTCGAGCTTCCGAAAGCCGCGCTTCAACAGCCACTGCTGAACAATCAGCAGCAGCAGAAGCGTGCCGGTCACCAGCACCAGCGCCCAGGCGCTATAGGTATAGCGCGCGACCTGCAGCGGATGGATGTCCTCGGCCACCCAGACCGTCAGCGCGTCCCCCTGCTTGCGAATACCCTGCACCCGGATGAGCCAATGCTCATCACCCGGACCGGCCATGGCGACGTCCCGCGAGCGTCCGGACTCCAGGGGATCGACGTCGATCCGCTCATCCCACAGGGATCGGCTCCGGATTCGCTGATCGCCGACGCGAATAAAGTAGTAGTGGCCGGACCGGACGCGGTCATAGACTGTCGACAGGCGGGCGGTGTCGAGCGTCCATTGGCCGCCTGCGGCCTTGTCCAGGGAGGCGATGAGACTCTCAGCATCGTGCTGGAGCCGGGACGTCACGTAGTCGCGGGTCAGGCGCTCGACGCCGGCATTGACCAGCACCAGCAACGCCGCCATGGCGACCAGCAGGGTCACCAGCATGCCGCGCCGCAGCTGCCGCTGCAGCGAAGTCATCCCGAGTCGGCCCGCAGCCGGTAGCCCTGCCCCCGCCGGGTCTCGATGAAGTCGCGGCCGAAACGCCGGCGCAGGCGGTTGACGTAAACTTCGATGACGTTGCTGTCCTTGAGCTGCTCCTCCTCGTAGACATGCTCGCTCAGCTCCGTCTTGGAATGCAGGCGGTCTGGATGTGTCATCAGGCAGCGCAGCAGGCGGAACTCGATGCCGGTGAGCTGATGGATCTCGCCGTCCCGCCCGGTGGCCCGCTGGGTGTCAATATCCAGGGACACGCCCGCCGCCTCGAGCGTATTGTCGGGCCTGCCCGCGCCCCGGCGCAGTATCGCCTCCAGGCGCGCGAGGAGCTCGGCGGCGTGAAACGGCTTGCCCAGATAATCGTCGGCGCCCGCCTTCAGGCCTTCCACGCGCTCGTGCCAGGCATCCCGGGCGGTGAGGATCAAAACCGGAGCCGCCACTTCGGCGGCGCGCCACTCGCGCAGCACCTCCAGGCCCGGTTTGCCGGGCAGGCCGAGGTCCAGAATGATGGCATCGAAGTCTTCCTCGCGACCGATGAACCCGGCGTCATTGCCGTTGTCCGACACTTCGACCGCGTAGCCCGCGCGTTTCAGCACCGGTCGCAGATCGGCGACCAGGTCGGCATCGTCCTCCACCAGCAGCAGCCTCAATCCTCCAGCTCCTCTTCCAGCCACTCGCCGCTTGCCGCATCGAGATAGATCTCGCGCACCCGGCCGTCGTCACCGATGACTTCCAGCTCGTAGACGATACGCCCGTGCTCGCGTTCGACTTCCACGTCCAGCAGGCGACCGGCGATGCGTTCCCGGTGGCGCGCCAGCAGCTCCTCGAGCGGCAGGACCCGGCCCTGCTCGACCCACCGCCTGACGGTCTCGGAATCCGGGTCGCGGTCCGCGTTGACCAGCGCCGGGCTAATCGTGCCAGCGGCCAGAGCCAGGAACAGACACAGTGTCTTCATCGAATCGTCCGCGCGCGGCGTCTCGGTGGCAGGCATCGCAGTTGCTGAACGAGGCAACCTTCGGATTGTCCTCGACCGTGCGGCGTGGAATCTCATCATGCTCCCTTTTGAAATAGGGCAGCCCGGTGATGCGCAGCGGCGCGTCCCCGGCCACGCCGCGCAGCAGGCGGGCATTCATCAGCCGGTCGCCGCGATCGGAGGCGTTTTCGTTCAAATGCGCTTCGAGCTGCGCCGCGATATCGGCGGGCAGCTCCGCATTCTCGCCGAAGTGATCGTCGAGCCCGCTCATAATGGCTTGCCAGCTGGTGGAAGGCAACAGCCCCGGTGGATACGCCACGTGGCAGGCGCCGCATTCCTCGGCGTACAGGGTAGTGCCGGGACCGCCTCCGGCGAGGGCCGATTTCATCGAGCCGGTATCGCGGTCCCGGGAATCATGATCGTCCGAGTCGTGGTCATCGCTGTAGCCATCCTGCGACTCGTATCCCGTGTCGAATCCGGTGTCCCGGGCGGCGCCGGCGATGCCGAAAGCGCCGAGCCCCAGGGCCGAGGCCAGCGCGGCGACGCCGATGATCCATCGGGTGTACTGACTGAATCTGGTCATTGCATATCACTCCTATGTTTCGGGTTGAACGGGTTTACTGCTCGCGCAGCCAGGTCAGGACGTCGCCTTTCTCCTGGGCCGTGCACTCGCGGCCCAGCGTCGACTTGCAGTTGCGCAGCAGCCATTTCTTCATCTGGCGCATCTCGGTCAGGCGCTCGGGATTGACCGAGGGGGCCATGGGTTCGATGGGCTTGCCGGTGCGGTCGTGCCGCCCGGTGTCACGGGGCGAGTCCGTGTGGCAGGACGTGCAGCTTTTGCCGCTGAAGTCCTTTCGCCACAGCGCCTCCCCCGACTCGGCGCTGAATTCCCTGGCGCCCTGGCCCTTGTACTCCGCCAGCAGCCGGTCCAGATCACCGGCCCGGGCGGTCAGGGCCATTGCGGCCAGCAGGGCAGCGGCGCACAGCCGCATAGGAAAATCGCTCCGGCGCTTCACGCGGTGTCTCCGTTCAGCTCGCCACGCGGCGCGGGTGCTTCACGGGACGCGGCCGGCTTCGGCCCACGTTGCTTGCGGCCGGTCACCATGGCCCGGACCAGGTTCTCGCGGTGCAGGAAGCTGCTGACCACCACGCCGAGAACGTGCAGCCCGACCAGGAACAATGTGAAGTTGGCGAAGAATTCGTGCGTTTCCTCGAAGGACTCGCCGGACAGGCCCGCGAAGAAGGTGCCGGCCAGGGGGCCGTAACCGTCACCGGCGATCAGTACGGCGCCCGTGAAAGCCGTCAGGATCAAAGACAACAGCAGCGCGATGATCATCGCGGCCCCGGCCGGGTTGTGGCCGAGGTAATGGGGCGCCTTTCCGGTGAACAACCGGCCCAGGTATCGTTTCACGGCGCCCGGGCCGGTGACGAAGTCGGTGAACCGGGCGTGCCGGGTACCGATGATTCCCCACAGCAGCCGGAAAGCGACCAGCCCGGCGACGGCGTAGCCGGCGTACACGTGAACGGTGAGCAGTTCATCCTCGGTGAGATAGGCGATAAAGAAGAACGCGACCAGGGACCAGTGAAAGATCCGCACCAGGGGATCCCACACGGTGACTGTGTCCGGCTGTTTTCGAGCGTTTTGCATAATCCACCTCCAGATCAGATTGGCGGCAGATTAACCGGGCGGGGCTTAAACGAAGCTTAAATTAAACGGCTGGGCCGCCGATCCGGGGGCGGGCTCCGGCACAGGGATATGGTCCGTGCTAAAGCTGCTCTGCTTCGAGCACGTGCTGACCCGGGGGAATGCGGTTACGGATCAGGCGCAGGATTTCCGGATCCACGTTTTCCTCCGGTATGGTGTTGCACTGCGCGAGCGCCTTGCGCAGATCGACGTCCCGGCCGAGGTATTCCAGCATTACCA
>JBEPXV010000282.1:0-3754 GCA_041641695.1 Gammaproteobacteria bacterium
GCGGCGACGGCATCTTCGACTGAACCTGCCCGGCGCACGATGGCCGCACGGGCCGTCGGGTTTGAGCCCGACAAACGTCGAGATCCCGGGCATGGATTGACGCCAGGCCGCCTGCGTTCCCGGTAATGACCGCTCGGGGCCCCCAGTACATTGGTGCCTTCGGTGGTTATCTCTGGTCAGGCTTGAGCCCGACAAACGTCGAGATCCCGGGCATGGATTGACGCCAGGCCGCCTGCGTTCCCGGTAATGACCGCTCGGGGCCCCCAGTACATTGGTGCCTTCGATGGTTATCTCTCCCCGATACTCGCTTGGTGAAAAAGCGCCCGGCGGCGCCCTGATGATGATTTGACGCAGGCGGCAGGGTTTTACACCGCCACGTTCCGCCACCGCTCTTCGCCGAGCCGATGCGGCGAAGGGAAGGTTGTCGTGCCTTCGCGTGAAACTGGCCAGGATCACGCGGGAGCGGGCACTGCCGACCCCGTTGGGACGGGTGTTTACCCATCGGGCGGGGCGGACCGGCAGGCGGGGCCCAGCACGGGGTATTTGAAAAATTCGATGTCCCGGCATTAGACTCTCGCCACCAGTCAGGGAGCTCGACCGGAGCCTGCTCGTTCCATCCGGGAGCGGCCCCGTCAACCATCCGGCACGGTAACGGACAATGCCTCGTTTCTGTCGAGGCTTTTTGCACGGCATCAGGCGATACGACTCATGAACGATCATTCCGACGCTGCGTTGCGGCGCGACCCTACGGCCGCAGCGCGGCCAGCGGACCATGCCCCCGGGCCCGGCCCGGCCCGGGAGCCCGTTGTTTCAATATCGAATCTCGCCAAGACCTATGCCACCGGCTTCGAGGCCTTGAAGGACGTGAGCCTCGAGATCCGACGCGGCGAGATATTCGCCCTGCTCGGCCCCAACGGGGCGGGCAAGACCACCCTGATCAGCATCATCTGCGGACTGGTCAACCCCAGCGGAGGAGAGGTGATGGTGGACGGCTACGACATCATTGACCAGTACCGGGAAACCCGGTCGCGTATCGGTCTGGTGCCGCAGGAATTGACCACGGATGCGTTCGAGTCGGTGTGGGGAACCGTGAGCTTCAGCCGCGGGCTGTTCGGCCTGCCCAAGGACCCGGCGCATATCGAGAAGGTGCTGAAGGACTTGACTCTCTGGGACAAGCGCAACAACAAGATCATGACGTTGTCAGGGGGCATGAAGCGCCGGGTGCTGATCGCCAAGGCGCTGGCTCACGAGCCCCGCATCCTGTTCCTGGACGAGCCGACCGCGGGCGTGGACGTGGAGCTTCGCCACGAGATGTGGAACCTGGTGAGGGCGCTGCGCGAGGACGGCGTGACCATCATCCTCACTACGCACTACATCGGTGAGGCCGAGGAAATGGCCGACCGGGTGGGGGTGATCAACAACGGCGAGCTGATCCTGGTGGAGGACAAGATGCGCCTGATGCATCAGCTCGGAAGAAAGGCGTTGACACTGCAGCTCCAGCAGAGACTGGATTCCATCCCGGATTCGCTGGGGCGCTACAACCTGGAGCTCGCCGCCGACGGCCACGAGCTTGTCTTTCACTACGACACTACGGGCGAGGCCACGGGGATCACGAGACTGCTGAGCGACCTGAAGCAGGCCGGCATCCGCTTCAAGGATCTGCGCACCAAGGAGAGCTCCCTGGAGGAGATTTTCGTCAACCTGGTGAGGGAGAAGCGATGAACGTCTACGGTGTCCGCGCCATATATGTCTTCGAGATGGCCCGCATGAAGCGCACCCTCTTGCAGAGCGTGGTGTCGCCGGTCATCTCCACGTCCCTGTACTTCGTGGTGTTTGGCGCCGCCATCGGCTCGCGCATCACGGAGATCGACGGCATCAGCTACGGCTCGTTCATCGTGCCGGGCCTGATCATGCTGATGCTGCTCACCCAGAGCGTGTCGAACGCTTCCATCGGCATTTATTTTCCCAAATTCATCGGTACCGTCTACGAGCTGCTGTCCGCCCCGGTCTCTCACTTTGAGATCGTCCTGGGCTATGTCGGCGCCGCGGCCACCAAGTCGTTGATCCTGGGGATCATCGTACTGGCCACGGCAAGCCTGTTCGTGCCGCTGCAGATCGACCACCCGTTCTGGATGGTGGTGTTCCTGTTGCTCACGGCGATTACCTTCAGCCTGCTCGGCTTCATCATCGGCATCTGGGCGGACGGATTCGAGAAGCTGAACATCGTGCCGTTGCTGGTGATCACGCCGCTCACCTTCCTCGGCGGCACGTTCTACTCCATCGACATGCTGTCGCCCTTCTGGCAGAAGGTGACGATGCTGAACCCGGTGCTGTACCTGGTAAGCGGCTTCCGCTGGAGCTTTTACGGTCATTCCGACGTCAGCATGGGCCTCAGCCTGGGGATGATCGTAGTATTTCTGGCTCTAAGCCTGGCGCTCATCGCCTGGATATTCAGAACGGGATACCGCCTGAAGGCCTGAGGGGCGGCCCGCAGCGCGGGCCGGGCCGTGTCGCTGGCAAGCGGCGAATTGGCGGGCCCGGTGCCTGCCACCCGCCCATCGTATCCCGTCGCGGGGCCGGTTCATGACAAGTTTCTGCCGTCACCAACGCCGCACATCCCGGGTTATCATTATCGCGTGAGCGATGCGAATCAGATCCAATCCGAGCACCGGGCGATCATTCATGTGGACATGGACGCGTTCTACGCATCCGTGGAGCAGCGGGACGAGCCCGCTTTCCGCGGCCGCCCGGTGATCGTGGGCGGCCTCGGGCGCCGTGGGGTGGTGTCCGCGGCGAGCTACGAGGCGCGTTCTTTCGGCGTGTATTCGGCGATGCCCATGGCCCGGGCGCGGCGCCTGTGTCCCGACGCGGTGTACCTGAAGCCGCGCATGGCGCGCTACCGGGAGGTCTCCGCGGAGCTGTTCGGCGTGTTCCACGACTTCACGCCGCTGGTGGAAGGTATATCGGTCGACGAGGCCTGGCTGGATGTGACGAACAGCCGGGCGCTGTTCGGCGATATCGAGACGATCGGCGCCCGGATCAAGCAGACCATCCGCGAGCGTACGGAGCTGACGGCCTCCATCGGCATGGCGCCGAACAAGTTCCTGGCCAAGCTCGCGTCCGACTTCGGAAAGCCCGACGGTTTCTGCCGTATCACTACCGACGGGGCGCCCGGCTTCCTGTCGCCGCTGCCGGTGAGCCGGCTGTGGGGCATCGGGCCGAGGGCGTCGCAGCGCCTGCGCGCCGCGGGCATCGAAACGATCGGTGAACTGAGCGGGGCCGGCGAGGGGATGCTGGATCGGCTGCTGGGCGGCTCAGCGGCCCATTTCCGCGCCCTGGCGCGGGGCGTCGACGACCGCGAGGTGGTGCCGGGCAGGCCCGAGAAGTCCATCAGTCATGAGCAGACTTTCGACGAAGATCTATTCGAGCTCGAAATCATGCAGCGCAAGCTGCTGGCACTTGCGGAGGGTGTCGGGACGCGGCTGCGGGCAAAGCAGCTGCAGGGCGGTACGGTGACGCTCAAGGTGCGTACCGGCTCATGGCGGACGTTCACGCGCAGCCGCACGCTGACCCGCGGGACTTCGTCGACCCGTGAGATTCACCGTACCGCCATGGCGTTGCTCGAGACCTGGCGCCGCGATCATGCCCGGGAGGGGGTGCGGCTGCTCGGTGTCGGGGTGAGCGGTCTGGCGCACGTGGATCAATGCACGATGTTCGAGCCGAAAAGCAGCGGCGTGGACAGCATGCTCGACGA
>JBEPXV010000283.1:0-3748 GCA_041641695.1 Gammaproteobacteria bacterium
ACTTCGTCGAAGCCGAGCAGCTCCGCGGTGAACTGCCGGTCAATGGGAAACGTGGTGCCGGCCAGCGCCGCCGCGCCCAGCGGCAGTATATTGATGCGCGCGCGCGCCTCCCGGAACCGCTGGCTGTCCCGCTCCAGCATGGACACCCAGGCCAGAAGATGGTGCCCCAGAGTGACCGGTTGGGCGACCTGCAGATGCGTATAGCCGGGCATCACGGTGTCCGCTTCCGCCTCGGCGAGGTCGAGCAGGGCGCGCCGCAGCTCCGCAAGCTGCCCCAGGACCATGTCCACGGCCTCGCGCAGGTACAGGCGCAGGTCAGTGGCGATCTGGTCGTTCCGGGAACGCGCCGTGTGCAGCTTCTTGCCCACCTCACCGATACGCTCGGTGAGCTCCGCCTCGATGTTCATGTGGACATCCTCGAGGCGCGTCGACCAGCTGAACCGGCCCTGGTCGATATCCTGCTCGATCGCCTTCAGGCCCTCGACGATGGCATCGCGCTCTTCCGCGGTCAGAACGCCCACGCTGGCGAGCATCCGGGCATGCGCCACCGAGCCTTGAATATCGTGCCGGTACAGGGCATGGTCGAAGCTGACCGATTCGGTGAATTCCTCCACCAGCTTGTGGGTCCCCTCTGTGAAACGACCCCCCCAGGGCTTGTCATTGCTCATTCGGCTACTGTCCGGATCAGGTGGGAAAATGTTCGGCGGGAGTATAAATAAACCATCAACGAATGTGGGATTGGCAGTGCCCGGAGATCGACCCGGAGCCGTGCAAATCCGTTTGTCTGATACCGCAACCCGCCCATCGCTATTGCGTTGCGCGGCCCGGGGCGGAGCACTACGATGCAATCACTGTCACCTGTTACCGCAACAGGTACGGAAATACCGGGTTCGGAACCTTCCTCAGACACCCCCACCGAGTATCCGAACCGGGTTATCTAAACCCCCCATAGGTTTCTATGGGGGGTTTTTTTTATACTCGTCCACCCGGGCCGGCGGCAAGCCGTAGTAATATGCCTGGCGGGCAGCCCTTCCGCCATGCAGCGGCCGCGCCCCTTCACTGAAACATTATAATCGAATCCTGACGTACCGTAACCGTCGCGGTCCCGCCCGTCCGCCGAGGAAGCATGCAATCCAAGAATGAACTGTCATCGGGGGCCTTTCTGCCGGATTTTGGCAGCGCCTATCTGGGGTTCCGCATCCTGCTGGTCGCGCAGTGCCTGGCGATCGTCCTCACCGTGGCTCGCAACGACAGCTTCGACCAGGCGGCCTGGAATGACCTCATCCTGATGACTACCTTCGCCCAGCTGGTGGCCATCGGCAGCATCGTCGCGCTCAAGCTGGTTTCCCGTCCGATTCGCAAGCTCGGCCCGGTCAGCGGCGGCATATTCGTATTCCTGCTGCTGCTCGTGGTCACCTACGGCGTGGTCGAAGGCATCATACTCGCGATGTACCACCTGGAAGTGTCCTCCGTGCGGTGGCCGGAGTGGCACTGGACCATGGTGACCCGCGTCATGGTTGTGGGCGCCATCATCAGCGCGCTGGCCCTGCGCTACGCGTTCGTTTATCACCGCGCCCAGCAGCAGAGCGAAATGCAGCAGCAGGATCGACTCCAGGCGCTGCAGTCGCGCATCCGGCCGCATTTCCTCTTCAACAGCATGAACAGTGTCGCCAGTTTGATAAGATCCGACCCGGAGCTGGCGGAGCGCGCCCTCCAGGACCTGGCCGACGTGTTCCGGGTCCTGCTGGCGGATGCCCGCAGAATGGTGCCGATTACGGCGGAGGGCGAGCTCGCGCGGCAGTACCTGGACATCGAGAAGCTGCGACTCGGGGACCGCCTGCAGGTCAAGTGGAGCGCCTCCAATGTGCCGCGCAATGCGCTGATTCCGTCGTTGACCCTGCAGCCACTGATCGAGAACGCCGTCTACCACGGCGTGGAGCCGAGCTTCTCGGGAGGAATCATCGATATCCGGATGTGGTCGGAGAGCGACAAGTTGACGATCCTGATCACCAACCCTATCCCCGAGATCACCAATCAGGCCCAGCACCGGAAGGGCAACCGGATTGCGATGGCCAACGTCCGCGAGCGTCTCAACAGCCATTTTCACGGCAAAGCCGAATTGCAGAACTACGAGAAACTGGGGAGCTACCACGTAATGATCACCATGCCCGTGATGCGGGGCTGAGCCCGTGGCCGAGCCGCTGACGAAACGCGCACCCCTCCGGCTGGCCCGGTGGAAGAGCCGGCCGGCGCCGCGTGCCGAGAGCGCCGACCAGGGACTCCTGCCGAACTTCTGCAGCGGCCCGATCGTGCTGAACGTGATCCTCGTCGCCCAGTTCCTGGCGGTGGCCATTACCACGCTCGTCCCGCCGCTGACGCAGCAGATGTTCCTGGACTTGTTCCTGATTACGCTTTTCGTCCAATGGATCGCGCTGACGAGCATCAGCGTACTGTGTGTCGCCGGACCCTTCCTGAACAGCTTGTCGGAACGCCGCGCGCTGATCATGGCGTACCTGCTGCTTCTGTGCGTTACCTGGCTGATCGGCGAGTGCTCCCTGTGGCTGTTGTCCCAGTTCGAAATCATCGCCTCGGCGCGCCCCACCTGGTACGCGTACTTCCATGTCCAGAATCTGACTGTCAGCGCAATCGTCAATGTGCTCGTTCTCCGATACCTGATGGCACGGCACCAGTTGCAAATGCAGACGCGTACAATCGAGAGGGCGCGCGCCGAGATACTTCGGCAGAAGATCCGCCCGCATTTTCTGTTCAACAGCATGAACATCATCGCCAGCCTGACCCACCGCGCGCCCGCCAAGGCCGAGTCCGCCATTGAGGACATGTCGGACCTTTTCCGGGTGATGGTGGACGACGAGGACGACCTGTCGCCCGTCCACAACGAGATCAGCATCGCCCGGAAGTACCTCAAGCTGGAGCGCCTGCGGCTCGACCGCAGGCTGAAGGTGACCTGGAAGACCCAGGGGCTGCCGCGCCCGGCCCGCACGCCCGTTCTGATCCTGCAGCTGCTGCTGGAGCACGTCGTGCACAACGTCGTGGAGCAGATGGCCGATACCGGCGAGATCAATCTGACGGTGAAGTACAATGACCGCGCCGAGCTGGTAATCGAGCTCACCGCCCCGTACCCGGAAGACGAATCCGCCGTGGCGGTGGACAACGCGGGCCTCGAGAACATACGCCTGAGACTGAATGATCACTACGGCGATCGGGCCGAGATGAACGTGGACACCGGCGGCGGTCGCATTTCCATTAGAATTTCCCACCCTGCCTTTGGAGAAGACGAGCGAGATGCGCATACTAGTGGTTGACGACGAGAAGCTGGCTCGGGCGAGAATGCGCGAGTTGATCGAAGCATCCGGCGAGCATTCGATTGTGGGCGAGGCGGCCAATGGCAATGAAGCCATCGAAAGCTCGATGGGACTGAAGCCCGACTGCGTGCTGATGGACATACGAATGCCCGTCATGGACGGGCTGGAGGCCGCGATGCACCTCCAGTCCCTGGAAACGCCGCCCTCGGTGATCTTCACCACCGCCTACGACCAGCATGCACTGGAAGCGTTCGAGGTGAACGCCATCGATTACCTGCTCAAACCCATCCGCAGGGATCGCTTGAACGCGGCGCTGCAGAAGGCCAAGCGCATATCCCGGAAGCAGCTTCAGCAGTTGAACAAGTCCCAGGACGAGCCGTCGGCCCGCTCCCACATCAGCGTGCACATGCGCGGCCAGATCACCC
>JBEPXV010000284.1:0-3734 GCA_041641695.1 Gammaproteobacteria bacterium
AAATCCGCGCGCTTGCGGACCGCCCGGGGGTCGGTCTCGTCCGCAGCATCGTCGTGAAAGTTGAGCGGGATGTCCCGCAGAATGCGCCCGGGCCGCGGCGACATCACCATGAGCCGGGTGCCCAGGTACAACGCCTCTTCCACGCTGTGGGTAATAAAGATCACGGTCTTGCCGGTCATGCGCCAGATCCGGCGCAGCTCCTCCTGCATGATGTCGCGGGTGAGCGCGTCCAGGGCGCCCAGGGGCTCGTCCATCAGCAGGATCTCCGGATCGTTCGCCAGCACCCGGGCGATGGCGGCCCGCTGCTGCATGCCCCCGGAGAGCTGGTAGGGCGGGTCGTCGCGAAACTCCCAAAGCTGCACCATGCGCAGCATTTCCTCGGCGGTGCGCTCGCGTTCGGCCTGGGGGATGCCTCGCGCCCTGGGCCCGAACTGGACGGCCTCGAAAATCGTCTGCCACGGATACAGGTTCGGCTCCTGAAAAATGAAGCCGCGGGAATGGTGCGGCCCGGTGATGGACCGGCCGTCGACAAGCGCCTCGCCGCCGGTCGGCGGCACGAGGCCGGAGAGCACCCGCAGCAGCGTGGACTTCCCGCAGCCCGAGCGGCCGACAATCACGATGAACTCGCCTTCGTCCACGGCGAAATGGATGTTCGACAGGGCGTGCACGGTGCGATCCTTTGTGCGGAACTCAACGTCCAGGTTCTTGAATTCGATCAGATTGCTCTTGGTCATGATTCAGCGTGGACCGTGTTCAATACTGCGGTTGGGAGTTGTGCACAGGCCCGCACGCCGCGGCGCGTTCCGGCAGCCCTGCTGCCAGCCGTGACCAGGCTTGATCGCGAGCGCGAAGCCGGCCCCGGCTCCGGGCGCCGGGTTTCCGGCGGGCACAGATTGGTACGGAAGCGGCCGTGCAGCACGCCGGCGACGCCCCGCGTGGGGCGCCGCCGTTGATGGTGTGCTCAGAACAACGGTTCAGGGCTCATAGCGGCCAGTCGGCGAGCTGATCACATTGCTCCGTGTAGCCCTTGTCGATCGCCATTTGCAGGTACTCGGGATTGACCCGCTCCTGGTAGTACTCGAGCTCGTAGGCATTGTCGGTGATGTCCTGGTCGCGCAGGAATGTTGCCTGCTGCCAGATCGACTCGGCCAGCGCCCCGGGGCTGCCGGGCGTGCCCATCCACTTCTCGGATGTCTGCTCTTCGGCGGTCAACCGTTTCACCGTGGTCAGTGCCTGCTCGGCGGCGTCCGCGTCCAGGCCGAACTCGTCGACGATGTCCTCGACGATGTGCCCGACATCGGCGTTGCCCATCACGACACCGCAGTGCAGGGCGGCGATGTAGCGCGCCACCACATCGGGATACTGGTCGCCGAATTCCGGGTTGAGGGTGAGAACGTCGGCCGTGGGAAATCCGGCTTCGGCCATGTCGAGGGCATCGGTGATGGGCTCGCCGCCGGCATCCAAAAGGCGCGCCAGCGCCGGGAACCACACCCAGCCGCCGTCGATGTCACCGCGCTCGAAGGCCGCCGCCATGTCCTGCGGCGACATGTCCAGCAGCTCAACGTCCTGCTGCGTCATGTCCGCGAGCTCCAGAGCCTTGAGCATGTCGAAATGCGTGGTGGTGCCGAAGGGCACGGCAACCTTCTTGCCTTTCAGCTCTGCCACGGATTCGATTCCCGAATCCGGCTGCACTACCAGGGCTTCATTGGCACCGAGCAGATGGAAGATCCAGATGATCTCGCCTTCGACGCCGGAGGACAGGCCGAACGCGGCTGGTGCGCTTCCGGTCAGCGACCAATCCACGCCGCCCGCCCCGAGGCCCAGTATCGCGTCCTTGCCGGAGTCGAATGTATTCCATTCGATGGGAACGCCGATCAGGTCCTCTGCCCAGCCGCGCTGCTTGGCCACGATATCCGTGGCCGTCACCAGCTGGATACCGGAATTGATGGACTCTGGCTTGTCCTGTGCCTGAGCGGGTACTCCGGAAACGATCGCCAGAGCCCCCAGGGATGCGAGAAACCTGGTCACGCGGGATGCGCCGCGGCGCCGTCTTTCATGATTGGTCATGGTGGTTCTCCTCTCTTTCAGTAGTTGGCATACGGTTGTTGTTGGATTGTTCTTCTGTTGACAGAGTGATGCATGTCGCCGGAGCGCAGCGGCCACGGGCTGCCCGAGGCTCGCTTCCCCGGCAAACGGAAATACGGCAGTGCAGCATTACTGCATTACCTCGTTAGGTCCCTCTGAAAAAGTCTAATCGTGCCTCTTGTCGCTGCAATAGGGACAGATGGTACCGTCAATGGGACCAGACGAATCCGGATGCCGGGGCCGGCAATCCTACGTGTACATTATCATACCTTCGAATACGAAGGGGTCGCCGGACCAGTCGCGCCCGGTTGCATTTCCGTGCACAGGCAGGTGTTCTATACTTGCGGCGCAATGTGCTGGCCTCAAACGTCGTGATCTACTGGTGCTACAGGGGGCCGGGCGCGGCGTTGTAGCGTTTGAAGCTGGCCCGCGGGGCTTCGATCCCGCCCGGATGCGTTACATTAGAAAAATGCACACCAGGGAGCCCGGCGGCCGTGTCGACGAATCGCCCCGCCGTGAGAGACCCGAAGAACAGACCCAACACTGGAGACAAGGCGGAGCATGAGCGAATCCAAAGCCGAAGCGGGCGGCGCGCGAGGCGGCGCCGGGGAGCCACGAGCCAGGGGCGGCATGATGTCGGGAGCGTGGATGCGGACCGTGGCCGGGAGATTCAACGTCGAGCTCGCCATCTCCGTCGGGGTAGTGTTGTTCATTCTGTTTCTGTGGTGGGCAATACGCTACTTCGGCATCCTCACCTACATGGGCATCTCGGCGAATCCCGACCTGTTCATCCCCGCCATCGAGCAGGTCTGGAGTCGGTTTCTCGATCTGTCCCATGGCGACGGCTACCGCGGCCGCAACATCTGGGAGCACCTGGGATGGAGCATGCTGCGGATGCTGGTGGGTGTGGGCTGCGCCATTGTGCTCGGTATCATCGTGGGCGTGGCGATGGGTGTCGCCACGCGGCTGAAGGCGGTGTTCGATCCCATCCTCGAGTTCTACCGGCCGCTGCCTCCCCTGGGCTATTACACCCTGCTTATCGTGTGGTTCGGTATCGGCGAGACGCCAAAGGTGCTGCTGCTGTTTCTCGCCGCGTTCG
This sequence comes from Gammaproteobacteria bacterium, assembly GCA_041641695.1. Lineage (GTDB taxonomy): Bacteria > Pseudomonadota > Gammaproteobacteria > Arenicellales > JAANXG01 > JAANXG01. Next base: position 3,185 of record JBEPXV010000284.1, read on the forward strand.
CGCCGGTAGCCATCGGCACGGAATCGGGCATCCGCAATGTTCGCAAGAGCTGGGTCGATCAGGCGCTTACCCTGGGCGCCGACCGCATGTATATTTTCCGGCACGTCATGTTCCCCGCGGCACTGCCGCAGATCTTTGCGTCCGTGCGCCTGGCCGTGGGGTTTGCCTATACCACCCTGGTGGCGGCCGAGCTGGTGGCCGCCACCAAGGGGATCGGCTGGATGGTGCTGGACGCTTCGAAGTTTCTGCGCATCGACGTGATCTACGTCGGCATCATCGTGATGGGCATTACTGCGCTGCTTCTGGACCGGGTCATCCGCTTTCTCGAGAATCGCGCGGTTCCCTGGCGGGGCCATGCCTGATATGTCCGGCCGGACAGGGGCGAATGAACCATCCCCGGAGCCGGCGTGCGGTGGGTGCCGGCTGTTCATGCCGGGCATGCGCTGGCATCAAACCGGGTTTCGATCTGGATCTAACAGGGATCCCGGCGCGATCGCTACACCGGGGAAACCGGACGCAAGCCGTGCCGCTGCGGCCGGACACGGCGTTT
>JBEPXV010000285.1:0-3729 GCA_041641695.1 Gammaproteobacteria bacterium
TGGTCGCGCAGATGCGCGGCGATCACGCGGCTGCCGCGGTCATGACCGTCCAGGCCGATCTTGGTGATCATCACCTTCGGGGGACGGGTACTCATTATCTCGATCGCCGCGGCGCTCATCGTGCCGGCTCCACGCACGCCATCAGTTGGCGGGCGATGGTGCGTGGAGAGTCGCCGCCCTTGCGGTACCAGACCTGGGTCCAGTTGCAGGCGCCTATCAAGAACAACCGCAGGTAGTGCTTTTTTTCTGTGCTCATATCAAGCTCGTCGATCAGGTTTCTGAATATGTCCTCGTACTCGCTGCGCAGGGTCACCAGCTGGCCTTCCACGCCGGGCGCGTCCTTGGGCAGGACACGTATGACGACCTGTACGTAGTCGCTGCCATCCAGCAGCGCGTCGAGATGGGCTTCAAGTGCCTTGTGAAGTTTTTCCCGTGGGTCCTTGATTCCTTTGACTTCGTCCTGCACCTGGCGGGAAATTCGACGGACACCTTCCTCATACACCGCCAGGAGGAGCTCATCCTTCGAGGCGAAGTGGTAGTACATCGACCCGGCCAGCATGCCCACCCGCCCTGCGACTTCCCGCATGGAGGCGGCGTGGTAGCCGAATTCCCTGAAAGCCGCGGCGGCGGCATCCACGAGGGCCTGCCGGCGGTTATCGGCGCGCAGGGTCTGGGCGGACTTGGTCATAAATAGCAAACGATTGTTTGGTAGAGAATAGCAGGGTGGCAAGGCGGCTGCAAGAGGGAGGTGGTTGGGGGGTTGGGGGTTAGGAGTTGTGAGTTGAGCGAGGTGTTGCACCGGGGGATGGCGGTCGTGTCCGCGGCGGTGACCGGGTGGGCATGGGCGGGTGTGTCGGCGAGCGGGGCTCGCTGCCGTGTCGGCGTTGTGCGGTTCGCGGCTCAGGCCGCGCCGGGTGGCGGTATTGTCTCGCCATCGCCGGGGGCCGGCGGGGAGCTGGGCCGGCGACACAGGCCGATGGCGGCGGTATAGCTGAACAGGTGGCTGCGGTCTCCCATGGGTGCGATCTCGCCGTTGCCGTAGAAGCCGGCGAAGGGCATGCCGGGGCATTTTTCGCGCAAGGTCTCGATGTCCCGGTCGACGCCGCCGTAGAAGCCCGGGCCGCGGCCCAGGCAGGAGAACATGAGGCCGAAGTCGGGAATTCCGCCGGTGGGCCCGAGGGCATGGTCCAGCACCCGCGCCAGCTCCTTCTGCGCGGCGAGTCGGTCGCGCAGCGCCCAGAACAGGCACTGGCCTTCGTGCAGCTCGTCCGCGAGCGTGATGGAAAGATCGTCCGGGTTGGCTGACACGATATAGTCAAGCCGGAAGCGACCTTCGTCGATGGCCGAGTTCGGATCGCCAAACGTGATGCCGCACATGAGCATGTGCAGCGGGATCTGATTCATGCTCCGGATCGAAGCGGGCAGGGCGTTGATCAGGACGCTGAGGGCCGGGTACTTGCCCAGGCGCACCAGGTTGAACCCGTTGGCTTCGGCGACCTCCATGGGCGCGGTGAGTGCCTGGACGCCCTGGGCCACCACGGACTGTATGGCCACGCCGTCAAGCGTGCAGGCGGCGACGCCGGTGCTGTCGATCCGGTCCCGGCTCCAGACGGCGAACGGCCCCCGGCCGGCGCGATCGCTGGCGATGGCACCGAGTCTCGGCCCACCCCGTTTCAGCCAGTCCGCCGATGCGTCCCCCGGGGTACCGAGGGAGATCAATGTCCGGTCGATCCCGGCCTCACTCTCCAGGCCCATGACAACGCCGTTGCCCACCACCAGAGCCGCCGCGCCGCTGCTGTCGACGGTCCAGTCCTGGTCGGTGAACAAGCCCATGGCCGAGCACCCGAACACCTGGGTACAGCGCGATGCCCGGGCCGCCGCCCGCAAAGCCGCCTGGGGGTTGGCCAGGTGGTCATCGGTGAGAAACAGGAACAGGCCGGTCACCTGTTCGAGCTGCGCCGACTCCATGGCAGCGGCTACGGCGCGTTCCACGTGCCGCGTGGCGTGGGGCTGCCCGAAGCTGATGCCGGACCCGGCGGTCTTCGAGGTCACAGGTTCTTGTCCCGGTACTCGCACAGGTCGCTGATCACGCACTTCGCACAGCGCGGCGCGCGCGCCGTGCAGACATAACGGCCGTGCAGGATGAGCCAGTGATGGGCGTCGCGCTTGAACTCGTCCGGTACCACCTTCATGAGCTTCTTTTCCACCGCCAGTGGCGTCGCGCCGGGCGCCACGCGGGTGCGGTTGGCGACGCGGAAGATATGGGTGTCGACGGCGATGGTGGGCTGCCCGAAAGCGGTATTGAGGATAACGTTGGCCGTCTTGCGGCCCACTCCCGGGAGTGCCTCGAGCTCTTCCCGGGTTTCCGGAACCCGGCCGTCGTGCTTTTCGAGCAGGATGTTGCAGGTCCGAACGATATTTTTCGCTTTGCTGTTGAACAGGCCGATGGACTGAATGAACGGCTTCAGGCCCTCCTCGCCCAGCCCGGCGATGGCGCGCGGCGTCCGGGCCTTGCGGAACAGTCTGCCGGTGGCCTTGTTGACACTGACGTCGGTGGCCTGCGCGGACAGCATCACGGCAATCAACAGCTCGAACGGCGTCCTGTAGCGCAGCTCCGTGGTGGGCTCGGGGTTCTCGCGTCGCAGGCGGGTGAAGATCTCCCGGCGTTTCGCATCATTCATGGCCGGTCCGCTGGTTCTGGCGGCGGCGCGCCCGCACGCGCGACACGGCGGCGGAGATTTCCTGTTGCATGCGGCCCTGCCCGGCGCGCGACCGCGCCCTGCCATGCATCCGCTCGAGTCGCCGCCGCCGCTCGCGGTGTGCCAGACGCTCGAGCCGCGCCCGGGTGCGGCGCCGGGCGCGCTGCGTTTCGGCCAGGGTGTATTCCGGCCACGGGCTGTCGCCGGCATCGGCCGGCGGCGCGGCGGGAAGCACGTCGATGCAGTCGACGGGGCAGGGCGGCAGGCACAGCTCGCAGCCCGTGCACTCCGACTCGATGACCGTGTGCATCCGCTTGGACGCGCCGACGATGGCGTCCACCGGGCAGGCCTGGATGCACAGGGTGCAGCCGATGCAGCGCGGCTCGTCGATGCGGACCACGGTACGCGGCTTGTGCTCGCCGTAATCGGTATTCAACGGCCTGGGGATGCGGCCCAGCAGCGCCGCCAGGCCGCGGATCGTCACGTCGCCCCCCGGCGGGCACTGGTTGATGTCCGCGTCGCCGTCAACCACGGCGCGGGCATAGTCCAGGCAGCGCGGATAGCCGCACTGGGTGCACTGGGTCTGCGGGAGCCAGGCGTCGACGGCCTCGATGAGCAGGTCTCTGGTGTGGGGCTTGGTCAAAACCGGGCGGGGCTACTTGACTTTCATGCCCGGCTGCGCGCCGTCGTCCGGGGACAGCAGGAACACGTCCCGCCCTCCCGGGCCGGCTGCCAGGACCATGCCTTCGGATACGCCGAAGCGCATTTTGCGGGGCGCCAGATTGGCCACCATTACCGTCAGCCGGCCTTCCAGGTCTTCGGGCCGGTAGGCGGAGCGGATTCCGGCGAACACATTGCGATGCTCATCGCCGATGTCCAGCGTAAGCTGCAGCAGCTTGTCCGCGCCCTCCACGTAACCGGCTTTCACGATCCGCGCCACGCGCAGGTCAATCCGGGCGAATTGTTCGATGTCTATGGTGTCGCTGCTCTCGGTCGTCTGTTCTGTGCTCATGGGCTCCGATTTTTTCGA
>JBEPXV010000286.1:0-3721 GCA_041641695.1 Gammaproteobacteria bacterium
CGAAGGTGAGCACGAACCCGGAGGCCGCGATGGCCGCCTCGCCGTATGTCCTCAGAGCGATCACGGAGGCGACGCTGGCCGCGGTCAGGTTGGCGACGTTGTTGCCGAGCAGGATGGTGCTGAGCAGCCGGTCGGGTGTCTGCAGGAGACGCCGTGCCAGCCGCGCGCTGCGGTTGCCCTTTTCCGCCAGGTTGTGCAGGCGGTAGCGGTTGAGCGACATCATCGCTGTTTCCGACGCGGAGAAGAAGGCCGAAAGCAGGAGCAGGCCGGCGAGGATGGCAAACAGTGGCAGGAGCTCGGAGTGGGTCAAATCGGATCACCGCGCCGCGGGCGGCCGCGCGCATATCGTTGCCTCATCTGCGATTCAAAAGAATCTCGAGGACGAACTTCCACCCGAAGTAGCCGAGCACCAGGACCACGAAGCCGCCGATGGCCCACCGGGTTGCGGTCTTGCCCCGCCAGCCGAATCGCAGATGGCCGACGAGCAGGCTGCCGAAAATCACCCAGGCGGCCAGCGACAGGACGGTGTGATGGTTGAAGATAAACGCCGATCCGCGCTCGGCCATGCTGAACCACAGTCCCGACACCAGGCCCAGGGACAGTAGCACGAACCCGATCCCGATGAACTGGAACAGCAGGCGCTCCATGGTTTCCAGCGGCGGGAGCTTGCGCAGCACCGACGCCTCGGCATGGACCCGCAGCCGGTGGTCCTGCAGGGACATGATCACCGACTGAACCACCGCCAGCGCCAGGAACCCGTAGGCGACCAGTGAAATCAGCAGGTGGATGGTCAGCCCGGTGGACTTGACGGCGTCCGGCGCCGACGGCGGCCACAGCCACGCAGCCAGTACCGTCAGGCCCGCCACCGGCAGTATGATCGCGCCCAGCTCGTAGGCCGGGCGGATCAATGCCGTGGCGAGGAAGATGACTGCGACGATCCATGCGCTCAGCGAGGCGGCGTTGGTGAAACCGATGTTGATCGCGGCGGATTGCGGGAACACGGTCGCAGACAGGAGAAGGGCGTGGCCGAGCACGGCAAGCAGGGTCAGCGCGAACACCGGCCGCAGGCTGGCGAGCCGGCTTCCCCAGAGGTGTTTGATCAGCAACGCGCCGGCGGCGAGGTATACGCCTCCGGAGACGACGCTCAGGACGGGTGTCAGCATGGGGCATGGAGTGTAGCTTACGGCAACGGCCTATTGAAATACGGCAACGGGTTACTATGTCATCCTGTTGTCCGGGGATCGGACGGCTGGCACACGCGCCGCGAGGGTTTACAATACCGGCCCCGACAGGCCGTGTCCCGGTACTACTGTCTTGATGACCCGCGCCGAGGTCTCGCGGGACAGGCTTGGACGGTCTCACGTCGGCAATGGATGCCGGCCCACGTTGTTTTCGATGATTCATATCAAGGTTCAAACATGTTCGACCAGCTCAGTGAACGACTCCAGAACACCCTGAAGCGGGTCCGCGGCCAGGCCCGGCTCACGGATGACAATATCAAGGACACCCTGCGGGAGGTGCGCATCGCGCTGCTGGAGGCGGACGTCGCCCTGCCCGTGGTGAAAGCTTTCATCGATCGGGTGCGCGAACGGGCCGTGGGCCAGGAGGTGGTATCGAGCCTGACGCCGGGTCAGATGCTGGTGAAGGTCGTGCGCGACGAGCTGACGGCGGTGATGGGGGAGCACAACGACGCCCTGAACCTGTCGGCGCGGCCGCCGGTGGTAGTGCTGCTGGCGGGCCTGCAGGGCACCGGCAAGACCACCACGACCGCCAAGCTGGGCCGCTGGCTGACGAGCCGGGAGAAGAAGCGCGTGGCGGTGGTCTCCACGGACGTCTACCGGCCGGCCGCCATCGACCAGCTGCGCACCCTGGCCGGCCAGAACGAGTTGGAGTTCTGCGAGAGCAACACGAATGACTCGCCGGTGGACATCGCCACCCGGGCGGTGGACTTCGCGCGCAAAGCCTCGGCGGACGTGCTGCTGGTGGACACTGCCGGCCGCCTGCACGTGGACGAGGACATGATGGCGGAAGTCCGCGCAATCCACCAGGCGATCGAGCCCACCGAGACCCTGTTCGTGGTGGACAGCATGGCGGGCCAGGACGCGGTCCACAGCGCCCAGGCCTTCAACGACGCGCTGCCGCTGACGGGTGTCATCCTGACCAAGACCGACGGCGATGCCCGCGGCGGCGCGGCCCTGTCCGTGCGGCACATCACCGGCAAGCCCATCAAGTTTCTCGGCACCGGCGAGAAGGCCGAGGCCCTGGAGCCCTTCTACCCCGACCGTGTCGTGTCCCGGATGCTGGGCATGGGAGACGTGCTCAGCTTGGTGGAGGAGGTGGAGCAGCACGTCGACCGCGACCAGGCGGAGAAACTCGCGAAGAAGGTCAGCAAGGGCAAGGGGTTCGACCTGGAGGATTTCCGTGACCAAATGCAGCAGATGCAGAAGATGGGGGGCATGGCGAGCATGATCCAGAAGATCCCGGGTCTGGGCGAGCTGCCGTCCGGGGTGGCGGACCAGGTGGACGAGAGCCAGGTGAAACGCACCATCGCCATCATCAACTCCATGACACCGCAGGAACGGAGGTTTCCGGCCGTGATCAAGGGTTCGCGGAAGAAGCGCATCGCCGCCGGGTCCGGCACCGGCGTGCCGGAAGTCAACCGCCTGCTCAAGCAGTTCCAGCAGATGCAGAAGATGATGAAGCGGATGAAAAAGAAAGGCGGCCGGGGCGGCATGCCGGGAATGATGCCCGGCATGCCCAGGATGCCTTTTCGCTGAACGCGGCGCCGGGCGGCGGTACGCATCCGGCCCGCACCGGCCGCGCGGGTTGACGCCTGCGGCATCGTGCCGGCCGGCCGCGACGGCGCGATGCCGCGGCCGGCCGGGCAGGGGTCAGCCGCCGTCGTCGACGAAGTTGCCGATCTCGATATTCGCGCTGGCAACGACCGTAATGGGTGTATTGGTGGCGATGTCCCGGCCGCTTGCCCGAACGGTGACCACGTACGGGAAAACGGTGCTGCCGCTGGACTGGTCCCTGAACTGCCGCTTGGTTCTCTGGTCCGCGATCGGCACCTGTACGTCTCCCTCGCCCGTGCCGTCGACCAGGTTGATCGTCAGTGTGTCGAAGGACTGCCGCGGGCCGAGATTCGGCGCGCCGCCGTGCCCGGACCTGTAGGTGATGTCGTACTTGGTGAAGGTGGCGCCCTGGAAAACGTTGTCGAACCGGCCGAGGGGGTCGTTAATGACGATGGTCAACGTGCCGAAATCCGTACCGGGGGAGATCAGGACCACCTCGGGTTCTTCTCCCTCTTCCCCTGCTTCTTCCTGCTCCTCCAGGACATCGATTGACGGGTTGTCTACGATGAGGGTAGAGGTACATATCAGATCCACGCCGCCGCAGTTGGTCCCCGCCCCGCCGGCGCCGGAATTACTGACGCCGCTCGAGCACGCCGCCAGGGTAAAAGTCGCTATCAGAATTCCAAACAAACGCGCCATTGATTATGCCTCGATTAATTCTTATAAATCAGTGGGTTAATTGGTTATATAAATGTTATTTCGAAGTAGTATAGTTAATTCGCCTGAAATTAAAAGGAAAAACCGACGTCCGGCGTCGGTCCCCTGGAACAGGTCGTCTGGAAAAAAACCGCCCGGACTGGCGCCGAAAACGGTTTAAATTGCGCCGCCGGGGCGCTAGAATCGCCCACCTTCCAATCCCGGGCCCG
>JBEPXV010000287.1:0-3713 GCA_041641695.1 Gammaproteobacteria bacterium
GGCCGTCGTCGCCCAGGCGCGCCCTGACCTCGGCGGTCGCGTTCGGCGCGCTCACGCTGAGCGACAGGGGCCCGCGCATGCGCTCGAGCCGGGAGCTCAGATCGATATCGGCGCTGGGACCGAGCGTTGCGCTTGCCGTGCCGCCCATGCCCAGGAGCTGGTCGAGCAGGGCGACCGGCAGGTGCTGGAGGGTTCCGTCCAGCTCGAGCGTTGCGGCGTCCATGGCCAGTTGTCCATTGGCGTTCAGGATCCGGGTTGCGGACACCTTGAGTGCCATGTCCCCGGCCGCCTCGCCGGACCGGACCCCGGCGTTGAGATCGAAACGTCCGCGTCCGCCATCCGCGCCCGTGAGCTCGAAGGACACGCGGCTATTGTCGAATTGGGTGGCCTCACCGCCGGGCGCAACGAGCTGCACGGATTCTCCATCAGAGCCCCCCAGCCGCGCCTCGCCGCCGGCCTGCAGTCCGGCGAAGTCGAAGGGCGACAGCGGCACCACCAGTTGGTCCAGGCTGCCTCGAAGCTCGGCGTTCCGGCCGAGGGTGACCGCCGGTGCCGCACGGTCCTGCCATGCGGCAACCCGGTCGGGCGTCAGCGTAAAACCAAAGCTGGCCGGCTCGGTAAGCGTAATCCGCGAGAAACCTTCCTCGATCACCGTGCTCGCCGCGGCGCTCAGGCCGTCGCCGGACAGCTCGAGACGGCTGGTGACCGGCTTCACCGAGGCATCGTCGTTGAGCCCCGTACCGCCGGCCAGGGACACCCCCAGCGGGAAGGCGTTCAGTGAGGCGAGCGTTCCCCCGGGCTGCAGGATATCGGCCGCGGCGCTGAAGTCGAACGCCTGGAGCCCGTTTGCGGCATCCAGGTCGACCCGCAGGCCCTCCAGTCGGGTGGCATGGGTGTCGCCCGGCGCCATGAGCGGCACGGCGGCCGCGGACACGGCGGCTTTCAGCCGCGTGGCGGCCGGCTCGAACACCACCCTCTCGCCCACCGGCAACGGCACCGACAGTGTTTCGAGGTCGATGGTCCATTCGGAGACGTCTGTGAGCTGGTACGCGGCGTCGTCCCCGAGCAGCCGCTGCCACAACGACGGCGTCACGGCGAGTGCCAGCCGGGCGGGCTGCGCCAGGCTGATTCGCTCGTCGACCATCACCTGCACAGGGCCGGTGCGCATACGCTCGGAGTCGAGATCGACGGCAACGTTGACGCGGCCTTGGGTATCCGTACCGGCATTCAGCTCCAGGGCGAACACGTCCCCCACGGCGTCCACCAGCAGGCCGTCCTGCTGCATTGCGGCGTCCACGATGGTGGTGGGAATCCCGGTGATGGTCGATTGCGCGTCGATGGTCGCCCGGGCCGGCCGGAAATCGCCCGCATCATCGATGAGCTGCCGGATGTCGGCCTCCAGTGTCAGCTCGCCGGCGCCGTCGCTGGTGACCGGCTTGCCGGCCAGCGAGACGTCGATCCGTTCGCCGAGGCCCGGGCTGGAAACCAGCAAACGCAGATCACCGATGCTCAGATTCCCCACATTCGCGATTCCCGTGAGCTGCACCGCGTCGTCCGCCGACAGCACCGCATCCAGTGCTACCCGGGCGAGGGCAAAATCTTCCAGGGGCATGTCCAGGCTCTCGATCCGCAGTCGCAGCGGCACGGCCTGCGCCAGCCGGGCCGGCGGTTCCCCGGGGCGCCGGCTGTTGATCAGGTCCACCAGTCCGGGCGTGACGGTCAGCTGCGCCTCGGCCGGGCCTTGCAGGCGAAACCGTCCCTCGGCGACGGTTCCCTCGAGCGTCATCGCCGCGTTGGGGGACTGTGCTTCCATCGACACATTCTGGTTGTCCGCATCGCCGCCGGCGCGCAGATGGACGCTGGTGCGGTCCCCCAGTGCAGCGCTCAGCACGCCGTCGAATCCCGTCAGCCGGTCCAGCGCATCCACCGGCAGATCCTCGATGCCGGCATTGACCGCGGCGGTTGCCGAGCCGGGGTCGAGCTTCCCGTCCTGGAACAGGTCGTTGATCTGTCCATCCAGCTCAATGCTGCCCTGGAGATCCCCCTGCCGGCTCCGGCCGCTGAAGGCCAGCTGGATCGGGGCGTCGAGGCCCGCCATGGTTACTTCGCCGGACAGGTCCTCCAGCACGACGGGATCAATGCCGGGCGCGGCGACCGAGACACGGCCATCGACGAGTGTCATGTTGCCGGTGATCGGGGCCACCAGTGCGCCGCCTTCCGCTTCGGCGCCGGGCTCGCCGGCCAGTGCCCGGGCCAGATTGCTCGTACCGTCGTCGGCGAAGCGCAGGTCGATGTCGAGACCGCTGGCGACGGTGCGGCCGAGCGTCAGCCGCCCGCGCAGGGCGTCCACCAGCGTCAAGTCGGTTTCGAGGCCGCCCAGGCGCAGCACCGTCTCGCCGCCCTCGTCGGCGATGACCAAATCGCGAACCGATTGGCCGCCGAGCCACGACAACGACAGGTCCGCGGCGCTTACCTCCCCGGCGATCGTCCGGTTATACCAGCCGAGGGCCGCGTCGCGGACCGGAGGCGTGGAGACCAGCGCCGGCGCCGCGGCAACCACGGCCAGCAACACCAGCACCAGTGTCAGTAGTATCCAGGGGTAACGCCGGCGACTGCGCGGCCTCGAAGGACGGGCGCCGGGTTCGTTCGCTTCATGCTGGTGTTCGTTCATGCCTGTAGCAACGGTTCAGTCGTGTAATGGTCAATGACTTGGGTCAAGTCCGGACCGCCGGCTCACTGCCGGTGACCGGTCCACCCGGGCCTGGAAGCTGATATGCTAGCAATTCAAACCATCCGGAGTATGTCATGTCCTCGAATTCCGAATTGTCCCATGCTGAAGACCGTGCGGGCGTGGCCGCCAGGTTCCAGTGGGATGATCCGCTTCTGTTCCGCCAGGAGCTAAACGATGAAGAGCGGCTGATCAGCGACAGCGCGCGGGAGTACTGCCAGGCGAGCCTGATGCCGCGGGTGCTGGAAGCCAACCGGTGCGAGCATTTCGACCGGGAGATCATGAGCGAGCTGGCCGAGCTCGGGTTCCTGGGACCCACACTGCCCGAGGAGTACGGCGGGGCCGGTGCCAGCTATGTCGCCTACGGCCTGATCGCGCGGGAAGTCGAGCGTGTGGACTCGGGCTACCGGTCGGCGATGAGCGTGCAGTCTTCCCTGGTGATGCACCCGATTCATGCCTACGGGTCCGAGGCGCAGCGCCGGCGCTACCTCCCCAAGCTCGCCAGTGCCGAGTGGATCGGCTGCTTCGGCCTGACCGAGCCGGATCACGGCTCCGATCCCGGCAGCATGAAAACCCGCGCCGCCGCCGCGGACGGCGGCTATGTGCTGAACGGCAGCAAGACCTGGATCACCAACGCACCCATCGCCGATGTGTTCGTGGTGTGGGCCAAGACCGAGGACGACGTCATCCGGGGATTCATACTCGAGAAGGGCATGGAAGGCCTGAGCAGCAATCCGATCGAAGGCAAATTCTCGCTGCGCGCGTCCATCACGGGCGAGATCGTGATGAAGGACGTGTTCGTGCCGGAGGATAATCTCCTGCCCAATGTGTCGGGCCTGAAGGGGCCTTTCGGCTGCTTGAACCGGGCGCGCTACGGCATCGCCTGGGGCGTGATGGGGGCTGCCGAGTTCTGCTGGCACGCCGCCCGTCAGTACGTCCTGGACCGCAAGCAGTTCGGGCGGCCGCTGGCCGCCAACCAGCTGAT
>JBEPXV010000288.1:0-3713 GCA_041641695.1 Gammaproteobacteria bacterium
CCCTCCTTGTCCATTCCGCCGATGGCCTTGCCGTCGACCCTGGTTCCACAGGCGCTGCCGCGGTCGTGGATGACCAGTTCGCCGTCGGCCGCCTTTTCGATCTGGAGGTGCTCGCGGGAAATATTCAAAAGCTGCCCCTGGTCGACCAGATACAGATCGTTGTTGGGCGGCGTGTCGCCCTTGCGGCGCTCCATGTATGTCAGCTCGCCCTTGATCATGGCCATCCGAGACTCCCGGCCGACCCGGAACGGCAGGCGGTCGATCACTGCATGATCCCGCCCGCCCAGGGCGGCCCGGGCTTCGGCGGTCAGGGGAACGAGCAGGGCGCTGTCGGGCATGTCGGCGCGTAATCCGTATAATCGCAACTCGTCTTATAACGAAATCACCCAGTCGTTTCCAACCCTTTATCAGCATGCAGCATGACAATCGAACCGGGCGCGTCGCCGAAGCCAGATGGGCGGCCTCGCCGAATTTCGACGACCGGCCAAGCGGGGCGCGCATCGACGCGTTGGTGATTCACTGTATCAGCCTGCCGCCCGGTTGCTATGGCGGCGGCGAGATCGAGCGGTTCTTCTGCAACCGGCTCGACCACCACGCGCATCCGTACTTCGAAACGATCCGCGGCATGCGGGTCTCCGCGCACTTCCTGATCACGCGCGCCGGAGAGCTCGTTCAATTCGTGTCCACCCTGCACCGGGCCTGGCACGCGGGCCCTTCCATGCTCGAAGGCGTGCCCGACGTCAACGACTTTTCCATAGGCATCGAGCTGGAAGGGGTCGACGACGGCGGGTTCGCGGACGCCCAGTACCGGGTCCTGGCATCATTGACGGGCTGCGTGATGACGGCATATCCGGGGATTAGGCGGGACCGGCTGGTGGGCCATTGTGACATCGCCCCCGGGCGCAAGACCGATCCGGGTCCCGGATTCGACTGGCAGCGGTATCGCCGTGGCATCGTTGTTTAGATACGCGCTGGTTCTGCTGCTGGCGGCCGCGCAGTTGCCGGCGGCGTGGGCGGTGGCGGTCGAGGACGACCGCGGCGCAACGGTCCGCGTGGCGGCGCCGGTCGAGCGGGTGGTGAGCCTGGCGCCTTTCATCACCGAGCTGGTGTTCGCCGCCGGCGCCGGTGACCGGCTGGTCGCCGTCAGCGAGCACAGCGACTACCCGGATGCGGCCCGCGGCCTGCCGCGCATCGGCAACGCGTTCAATGTGAACCTGGAGCGGCTGCTGGCGGCCCGGCCCGACCTGGTCATCAGCTGGCAGACGGGCATTGATCCGCGCATCGTGCAGCGTCTCGAGTCCATGGAGATCCCGGTATTCGTGCTGGAGCCCCGCGACATCGACGGTGTGGCGAGCGCCCTGCGGCGCATCGGGCACCTGCTCGGCTCGGGGGACACGGCTGACCGGCGGGCGCGTGAGCTCACGACACGGATCGAAGACATCAGGCGACGCTACGCCGGCCGCGGCGCGGTCAGTGTCTTTTACCAGATATCCCGCCAGCCGTTGATGACCCTCAACGGCCGACATATGGTTACGGCGATACTGGAACTGTGCGGCGGGACGAATGTGTTTCGGGGACTGGGCCCGATTGCGCCCACGGTCAACCGCGAGCAGGTGCTGGAGCGGGACCCGGACGCGATACTGATCAGCGGCGCGGGCGGCCGGGCACCGGAATCGATCGATTTCTGGCGCCGTTATCCTTCCATGAAAGCCGTCCGGCACGACAATGTCCACGTGGTGGACGGCGACCTGCTGAATCGTCAGACGCCGCGTCTGGTGGACGGGGCCCGGCAGGTCTGCGAGATACTGGACCGGGCGCGCGATAATCTGCCCGGGAAAAACGGACAGCGGTGAGCCGCGGTATCCAGCGGCGCGGAGTCGGTGCTCGTCGGTTGCAATTGATACGGTTGATTCCTTGCCCCGCTACGCCGTTCTGTCGTGCTTCCACAGGACATCGCTCTCGCCGGCGGCCTTGTTCAGGTAACGCGACAGCACGAACAGGTAATCGGAAAGCCGGTTGAGGTACTGTCTGGGGTTGCCCGCCAGCTCGGTCTCCGCCGCCAGGGTGACGACGCGCCGTTCGGCCCGCCGGCAGATGGATCGGGCGAGATGGCACCACGCCGCGGCGCGGGTGCCGCCGGGCAGTATGAATTCCTTGAGCGGATCGAGCTCCTCGTTCAGGCGGTCGAGGTCCCGTTCCAGGGCATCGATGGCCTCGCTGCTGACGAGCTGGTAGCCGGGAATGCTCAGCTCGCCGCCCAGGTTGAACAGGTTGTGCTGAATACCCGACAGTGTGGCGGCGATATCTTCCGGCAGGTTTTCGGTGCGAATCAGCCCGACGGTGCTGTTCAGCTCGTCGACCGCTCCCATGGCCTCCACCCTGGCGTCATCCTTGGGTATACGCGAGCCGTCCCCGAGGCCGGTGGTGCCGTCGTCGCCGGTGCGGGTGTAGATTTTCGATAAGCGGTTGCCCATGACATTCAGTCGGTGACGGTGGGTGCGAGGATTTAAGGAGCATACCAGATTGGAATAACACAACGTGTGGGCAGGCTGAAAACCGGCCGGCCTGGGGGTTGTGGGTCGGGATTTGTCCCGACGAATGTCCGCAATCGGGGCACGGATTTGGGTCCAGGGCACCTGCGTTCCCGGTCATGACCGCTCGGGGCCCCCAGTATGTTGGTGCCTTCGGTGTATATCTCTGGTTGGGGTTGATCCCGACAAACGTCAATAATCCGGGCACGGTTTAGCTCCAGGGCACCTGCGTTCCCGGTCATGACCGCTCGGGGCCCCCAGTATGTTGGTGCCTTCGGTGTATATCTCTCCCAGATACTCGCTTGGTGAAAAAGCACCCGGCGGCGCCCTTGTGGCAATTTGAGGAAGACGGCGAGGTTTTACGCCGGCCCGTTCCGTTTACCGTACTGCGAAGGACCCTCAGCGGGCCAGGCCGCCGCGCACCACGCCGACGCCGAGGCCTTCGATTGTCAATTCGTCCGTCCTGAGGTCCACCACGATGGTTTCGAAGTCCGGGTTCGCCGAGTGCAGCCGCACTTTGTTGCTGCCGCGGCGGGTGAAGCGCTTGACGGTTACTTCATCGTTGATCCGGGCGACGACGATCTGGCCGTTCTCGGCGTGCCGGGTCTGGTGTACCGCCAGAAGATCGCCGTCGAGAATGCCGGCGTCTCGCATGCTCGCGCCGCGAACTTTAAGCAGGTAATCGGCGCGCGGCCGGAATGTATCCGGCGCGATCTGCAGGTGGTCGGAGATATGCTCTTCGGCCAGTATTGGCGCGCCGGCGGCAACGTTGCCCACCACGGGCAGGCTGTTGACTGGAGGAGCCGCCTTTTGCAGGTGGATACCACGGGACATGCCCGGCGTCAGGGAGATGGCGCCTTTGCGGGCCAGGGCTTTGAGATGGTCCTCGGCGGCATTGGCCGAACGGAACCCCATATACGCGGCGATTTCCGCCCGTGTCGGCGGCATGCCCGCCTTCTCGCTGTAGCCTTGAATGAACTCGAGAATCTGTTGTTGGCGGTTAGTCAGCGCTTCCAAGTCGATACCCCGTCGGGCCCGTTTGCTGGGATTCTATTCAGTTGTGCGCCGGTACGCACCCCCTCCGGCCCGGATGTGCCTGATTGCGGGGACCGTCGGCGGCGCTGATATGAAAGGCGGGTAGAGCTTCGGCGCTGGAATGCCGGGCGGAGTAGCCGGCCCGCG
>JBEPXV010000289.1:0-3708 GCA_041641695.1 Gammaproteobacteria bacterium
TCCAAGTTCAAGACCATGGCCGAGATGCTGCAGGCCCAGCTCGGGCAGATCGGCATCAACCTGGAGGTCTCGGTGCAGGATCCGGGCTCGTTCTGGACCATCGGCATGGAAAGCGAGGGCGAGCGCTGGAAGGACATGCAGCTGATCATCCAGCGCTTCTCGATGGTCCCCGACCCCTACTACGCCACCACCTTCTTCACCTGCGACGGGGTCGGCGTGTGGAACTGGGAGCGATTCTGCAGCGAGCGCTTCGACGAGCTGAACGCCAAGGCGGTCACTATCAACGACTCGGAGGAGCGGGCCGCGATGTATCACGAGATGCAGGACCTGCTCGAGGAGTCGGGCTGCTACCGGTTCCTGACCCACGAGGGCTCGCCGGTCATGTACCGCACCACGGCCATGGCGCCGGCGCTGCGGCCTGACGGACGGCCGCTGTACCGCGGCTTCGAACCCGTATAAAGGTATTTGCCTGAACGCGGCGCCCGGCCAACGGGCGCCGCGTCGCATTCACCGGCCCCCCGCGGAGGCGAAGCCATGTGGATATATATCGCCAGGCGGCTGCTGCTCGCCGTCGCCATCATCGTGCTGGCGGTGACGCTGCTTTTCGTGATGATCCACTCGGTGCCCGGCGACCCGGCCGCCATCATGCTCGGCCCGCGGGCGACGCCGGAGCTGATTGCCGCGCTGCACGAGAAGATGGGGTTGGACCAGCCCCTGCCCGTCCAGATCGTGAGCTTTTTCGGGGACCTGCTGCGCGGCGACATGGGTACCGATGTGTTTACCCAGCGGCCGGTCAGCCGGATCGTGTTCGGCCAGCTCCCGTACACCATTACCCTGATCCTCACCGCCATCGCCTGGGCGGCGCTGGTGGGCATTCCCCTGGGCTGCTACTCGGCGATCCGGCGCAACACCTTGATCGACAAGGTAACCGGTGTGCTGTCGGTGAGCACCATCGCCATTCCCTCGTTCGTGATGGCGCTTTACGCCCTGCTCATCTTCGCGGTGCTGCTCGGCTGGCTGCCGGCCATCGGCGCCGGCGAGGAAGGCCTGTGGGACCACATCAGCCACCTGATCCTGCCGGCCTTTGCGGTGGGGGTGGGCTGGGTCGGCTACATCTCGCGCATCGTGCGCGCCTCGATGCTGGAGATTCTCGGCGAGAACCATGTGCGCATGGCGCGCGCCTATGGCCTGCCGGAGAGCTGGATCGTGTTCCGCTACGCCCTGCCGCTGGCCATCCTGCCGACGGTCACCGTGCTGGGCGTCGGCATGGCGCATCTGCTGTCCGCGGCGGTGTTCGCCGAGGTGGTGTTCGCTCGTCCGGGGATCGGCGCCCTGATCGTCAACGCCGTGGACGCGCGCAACTACCCGATCGTCATGGGCACGGTGCTGGTGACCACCGGGCTGTTCGTGATCTCCACCACCATCGCCGACCTGATCAACGCCATGCTGGACCCCCGCGTCCGGGAGAGCTTGTAGGATGGCGGTCTCCGACACGGTTCACGACGCGGAGGCCGGTGTCCGCGGCCCGGGCGCGCTGAGCCAGTACTGGCAGCAGCTGCGACGCAACCCACTGGGCATGCTGGGTCTGGTGCTGGTGGTGCTGATGGTGGGCAGCGCGATCTTCGCCGACTTGATCGTGCCCTATGACGCCACCCAGGTGATGGCCGGCCCGCGGCTGGCGCCGCCGTCCTGGGAACACTGGATGGGCACCGACCAGCTCGGGCGCGACGTGCTGTCGCGCGTGATCATGGGCGGCCGGGTGGCCCTGGTCGTGGCGGTGGCGGCGCTCGGCGCCGCGCTCAGCCTGGGGCTGATCCTGGGCCTGATCGCCGGCTTCGGGCCGCAGTGGCTGGACAACGGCATGCTGCTGATCTTCGACGCGGTACGGGCTTTCCCGGTCATCATTTTCGCCCTGGCCGTGGTCACCCTGCTGGGGCCCAGCCTCAACACCGTGGTCCTGGTGGTGGCCATTACGTCCATCCCCATCTATGCCCGCGTGGTGCGCACCCAGACCCAGTCCCTGAAGAACAACGAGTTCATTCTCGCCGAGCGCGCCATGGGCGCCGGGACCGGCCGTATCCTGGGCGTGCACATCCTGCCCAACGTAATCGGCCCGCTGCTGATCCTGGCCAGCATGGACGTGCCGCTGGTGATCACCCTGGAGGCGGGGCTCAGCTTCCTCGGCATGGGGGTGCGCCCGCCGACACCGTCCTGGGGCACCATCCTCAACGACGGCTTCAGCTACATCCGCAACTCGCCCTGGCCGGTGGTTGCCGGCGGCATCCCGATCATCGTCACCACGCTCGGGTTTACGTTCCTGGGCGAGGCGCTGCGCGATATCTTCGATCCCAAGCTCCGGAAGGATCTATGACGGATGACGACACCGCACTGCTGGACGTGAACGGGCTGTCGCTGGACTTCGGCAGCCCGCGCGGCCGCGTGCACGCGCTGCGCGACGTCACCGTCCACGTGCCGAAGGGCCGCATTGTCGGCGTCGTCGGCGAGAGCGGCTGCGGCAAGTCCACCCTGGCTTTCGCGATCATCCGCCTGCTCGCCGCCAACGCCGAGGTGACGGGCGGCGAGATCATCTTCGAGAGCCGCAACCTGCTCGAGCTGAGCGAGAAGCAGATGCGCACGCTGCGCGGCCTGCGCATGTCCATGATTTTCCAGGACCCGATGACGGCGCTGAACCCGGTGCGCAGCATCGAGCGGCAGATGATCGACATCCAGTACCGCGAAACCAGCTCCCAGGCCGGGAAGCGCCGCAACGCGGTCGAGGCTCTGGCCCGGGTCGGTATCCCGGATCCTGAGAACCGGCTGGAGGCGTATCCCCACCACTTCTCCGGCGGCATGCGCCAGCGCATCTGCATCGCAATGGCGCTGCTGGTGGAGCCCGCCCTGATCCTGGCGGACGAGCCCACCACGGCCCTGGACGCCACTTTGGAGGTGCAGATCATCGATCTGCTGCAGAACCTGCAGAAGGACATGGGCTGCTCGGTGATGTTCGTGTCGCACCACCTGGGCACGGTGGCGGAGCTGTGCGACGACGTGGTGGTGATGTATGCCGGCGAAGTGGTGGAGCGCGGTACGGTCCGGGACATCTTCAACAACCCGGGGCACCCCTATACCCAGGCGCTGCTCGAATGCGATCCGGGGCGCATCCATGAGCCAACGCGTCATCTGCCGACCATTCCCGGCAACGTGCCGGACCTGGTCGGGTTGCCCACGGGCTGCATCTTCAAGGACCGCTGCCGGCACGCGTTCGACCGCTGCCACGTGGAACGGCCGCCGCATCACCGTACCGGCAACAGCCACACCGCGGCCTGCCACCTGCGGGAAGAAGGCGTGGAGACAGGCACGTGAGCGCGCTGCTGGAAATCGAGAAACTGCGGGTGCGCTTCCGCAGCCTGGGCGTGCTCCGGGCCCTGGCGACCGGCGTCAAAGACCCGTTCATCGACGCGGTGTGCGACATTTCCCTGCGAGTCCGCGAGGGCGAAACCCTGGGTCTGGTAGGGGAAAGCGGCTCCGGCAAGTCAACCATCGCCCGCACCATCATGGGCCTGACACCGGCCCACGAGGGATCGTCGATCCGCTTTGACGGCGAGGAGCTGGTGGGCCTGAGCCAGAGCGAGTACACGCGCCACCGCCGGCACGTGGCGATGATGTTCCAGGACCCGGTCGGCTCGCTGTCACCGCGCCTCACCGTCC
>JBEPXV010000290.1:0-3691 GCA_041641695.1 Gammaproteobacteria bacterium
ATGCAGGTGGCCCGCAACTATTTCCTGACCCGGGAGAAGACCTACACCCGCAAGGCCAAGGAGGCGCTGCTGGCGTTCCGGCTGGAAAGCATGCTTAGCAAGGATCAGATTCTGGAGCTGTACCTGAACAAGATTTTCCTCGGCCACCGGGCCTACGGTTTCGCCGCCGCGGCGCGGGTCTACTACGGCAGGAAGCTGGACGAGCTCACCCTGCCGGAAACGGCGATGCTGGCCGGCCTGCCCAAGGCGCCGTCCCGCGACAATCCGCTCACCAATCCCGAAGGGGCCCTGAACCGGCGCAACTATGTCCTGTCCAGGATGCGTGCGCTCGACTACATCGAAGACGCCGCGCACGCCGAGGCTCTGCGCGCCCCCCTGACCGCCGAGCGCCACCGGGTCACCACCGACGTGAACGCGCCCTTCGTGGCGGAGATGGTCCGCGAGCACATGGTGGAAAAATACGGCGAGGAGGCATATTGGTCCGGCTACAAGGTCTATACCACGGTGATGCCGGAGCGGCAGCACAATGCCAACCGCGCCCTCAGGGCCGGCCTGATGGATTACTCCCGGCGCCACGGTTACCGGGGACCGGTGGATACCGTGGCGCTGAGTCGGGATACCGACACGGGTGCTTTGGACGAGGCGCTGGCGGGGCACGAGCGCAGCGGCGATTTGATCCCCGCGGTGGTGATCGCTGTCGAGGACCGCAGCGCGACGGTTTACACCCGCAGGCGGGACGCCGTCGAGATACCGTGGGAGGGCCTGGCCTGGGCACGGCCGTACCGGAGCGTGAGCGCCATGGGGCCCAAGCCGGAGAAAGCATCAGACGTGGTGAGCGCGGGCGACGTGGTGTACGTGGCGCCCGACGATGAGGCGGGCTGGCGACTGACCCAGCTTCCGGAGGTCGAGGGCGGCCTGGTGTCGCTGAATCCGAATGACGGCGCTATTCTGGCGCTGACCGGCGGCTTCGACTTTTATCGCAGCAAGTACAACCGCATCACTCAGGCAGAGCGCCAGCCGGGCTCCAACATCAAGCCATTCATCTTTTCCGCTGCTCTCGAGAACGGCTTTACGCCGGCAAGCCGCGTCAGCGGCGGGCCCATCGTCGTGGACGACCGGAGCCGCGGGGGGCTGTGGCGCCCGGAGAACTACAGCGGCAAGTTCTACGGTCCCATGCCGCTGCGCGACGCCCTGGTGAAGTCCGTGAACCTGGTGTCGGTGCGGGTGCTGCGCAGCATCGGGGTCGAGAACGCGCGCGCGCACCTGGCCGGGTTCGGTTTCGATCCGGACGCCCTGCCCAACGGGCTGTCCCTGGCCCTGGGCAGCGGTTCGGTCCGGCCCCTGACCGTGGCCCGGGCGTTCGGGGTGCTCGCCAATGGCGGGTTCCTGATTGAGCCGTATTTCATGAAGTGGGTTGAGGACCGGGACGGCAATATCATAGAGCAGGCGCGGCCGGGCGTCGCCTGTGGCTACTGCGCGACGCCGTCGTTCGAGACCGTCAGCGAGCGGCCCCTGCAGGCGCCCCGGGTCATCTCACCGGAGAACCGGTTTCTGGTGAACAGCATGATGCGGGACGTCATCAAGCGCGGCACAGGCCGCCGGGCCCTGGAGCTCGGGCGCGGCGACCTGGCGGGCAAGACCGGCACCACCAACGATTTTCGCGACGCCTGGTTCTCCGGGTTCAATGACGAACTGTTGACCACCGTGTGGGTCGGCTTCGACGACTCGAGCACCCTCGGCCGCGGCGAGGCGGGATCGAGCGCTGCGCTGCCCATCTGGGTCGACTACATGGAGGAGGCCATGGAAGGGATACCGGAATCGGACCTGCCGAAGCCCGACAACGTCGTCGCGGCGCGCATCTCGCCGGCCACGGGCAGGCTGGTCGCGGGAAATGACGCCGGCGGGGTCGTCGAGTACTTCGAGGTTGGCACCGTCCCCGGTGCCGGGCCAATCGGCGGCCGTATGCCGACGGGCAACCAGGGCGGCCGATCACGGGAAGGCGGCGGCGCCACCACCGAAGGTCTGTTCTGATGACGCCGCCGGTCAGGAAACCCGGTTCCGGCCGGTCCCCGGAGCTCGACCGCCGGACGATATGCGAGGAAGCGGCCCGCATCATGGTGGAGCACGGCATCACGGATTACCGCTTCGCGAAGAACAAGGCAGTTCAGCGTCTCGGTCTGTCGCCCCGGCGCACGGAGCTGCCGAGCAACCGGGAGCTCGCCGAAGCCATGCGGGTCAGGCTGCGGCTGTTCGACGCCGACGGATTGAACGAGCGCTACCGGACACGCCTGGAACGCGCTGTGGAGATCATGGAGCTGTTCGATGAATTCCGGCCGCGGCTGGTGGGACCGCTGCTGGAGGGGATCGCTACGCAGCACGGTTCCGTGCAGCTGCATCTATTCAGCGATGCGCCGGAGTCGGTGATGCTGCGGCTGCAGGATATGCAGCTCCCGCACCGGCCGTTCGACAAGCGGGTGCGTTTCCCTTCGGACCAGTACGAGCAGGTCCCGGGCTTCTCCTTCGAATGGCGACACAGCGCATTCGACTGCCTGGTGTTCAAGTATCATCGCATACGCCAGGCGCCGTTGTGCCCCGTTGAGGGCCGGCCCATGCGACGGGTTTCCGCGGACCGGGTGCTGGAGCTGCAGCAGGAATTTCTGGAGGAGCCGGGCGCCGCCTGAGCGCCGGCGCTTTCAGGAGCGGCTGGCCTGCCGGGCGCTTTTCGCGGCTGCCTTCTTGCCGGTTTTCTTCTTCGTGGATTTCTTCGACGTTTTTCCTGCGTTTTTTTTCGCGGCTTTTTTTGTGGTTTTTGTGGCTTTCCCGGCCGTCTTCTTTTTCTTCTTTCCGGTTTTCTTCTTGCGCGCCGGCGCCGCCTCGATCATTGCCTCGCACTGTTCCAGCGTCAGGCTCTCCGGCAGGGTATCCTTCGGAATCTTCGCGTTTTTCTCGCCGTTCGTGACATACGGCCCGTAGCGCCCCCGCAGCACCTGGATGCCCTTCTCGGGGAACGTGTTGATGATCCGGTCCGCGTCGGCCTGCTTCTTCTCGGCTACCAGCTCGAGCGCGCGCTCCAGTGAAACGGTGTAAGGGTCGTCCTCCTTCAGCGACACGAACTTGTTGTCGTAGCGGATATAGGGCCCGAAGCGGCCGATGCCGACAACGATCGTTTCCCCGTCCGGGCTTTCCCCGAGCTCCCGCGGAAGCTTGAACAGCTCCAGGGCTTCTTCCAGGGTGATCTCGGACATTTTCTGCCCGGGCCGCAGCCCCGCGAATCTGGGCTTGTCCTCGTCCTCCTTGGTGCCGATCTGGGCGAACGGTCCGTAGCGCCCCAGACGCACGCTCACCGGCTTGCCGGATTTCGGGTCCGTCCCCAGGATCCGGGCCTGGGCGACCTCCTCCCTGGGCACGTTGGCTTTCTCGTCCACGCGGTCCTTGAACGGCTTCCAGAACTCCTTCATCAGCGGGCGCCAGTTTCGCTCGCCCCGGGACACCGAGTCGAGCTGATCCTCCATCTTGGCCGTGAAGTCGTAGTCGACGTACTGGCTGAAATGGGATGACAGGAAGTGGTTGACGATGCGCCCGACGTCAGTAGGTTGAAACCGGCGGTTTTCCAGCGTCACGTATTCACGCGCCAGCAGGGTCGAGATGATCGACGCGTAGGTGGAAGGCCGGCCGATGCCGTAGGCTTCCA
>JBEPXV010000291.1:0-3671 GCA_041641695.1 Gammaproteobacteria bacterium
GGTGTGAGTGAATTATCCGTATGGGGGTGCGGAGGTTGCGATCCTGTGCAATGCCGGCTTCGGCCGCAGTGGTCCGATGGCGACCTGCCAGCGTCACGATCCGTGCGTATTTTAGATCGGGCGCCCGGTGAGCCTCTACTGATCGGTCGCAGGCGCCCCCCATCAAGAACAACGGTCTCGCCCAGGTGCTCCAGTTCCTTAGAAAACATTTCGATTTCAACACCTGTCGTCGCTTCTTTGTCCTCACATTCGTGGTCTCCGCGATGGTAGGCGGCGGTGTTGCGTATCTGGTCGGGCCGGTTGGCGCATGGAGCGTGGTCTGGGAGTCGCTGGTGATTGCCGTCCTGGTGGGTGCCGCTTCGGGCTGGCGGGCCAGGGCCCGCGCCGGGGACGCGGCTGCGGATCAAGCCTCGTTCAGCGCCGCGAATGACGCGTCACGGGTGGAATCCGCCGTGCCACCGGGTCCCGCTCCGGAGACCATGGAGAGCCTGGAAGAGCAGGGAATCACCGTGAAGCTCCTCGAACTGACCGCTCTGGGCGACCGGTACGGAAACACCTTTTCCGTCGCCATGATCGGCGTCGATCATCTCCACGACATCAGCGAGCAGTATGACGACAAGGTCATCGAACACCTGTTACGCAAGATCTCCAGTGCCCTGGCGCACACCCTGCGCATGCCGGATCGCGTCGGAGAGCTCGGGCACGGCACATACCTGGTGGTGCTCCCGGAGACCAGCTTGCGCGGCGCCATTCAGATTGCCGAGCGTCTGCGCGACGCGGTATCGGAGCTGGACGCTGCGGTCTCCGACCGGATCCATGTCCACACCACGGCCAGCGTCGGTGTAACCAGCTTCCGGCGCGGCGACGACATACTGAGTCTCGTGCAGCGGGCCGAGAAGGCTCTTCGAGAAGCCCAGAAGCAGGGTCGCAACCGCGTGCTCCCGGACCTGGCCGCCTGAGCCGGGGGGCGACTACTGGGACACGAAGTCGAAGCGGAAATTCTCCGTGAGAATCCGGTCGTGGCCGATGTACTCCACCTCGAAGGCCCGCTCGAACTCGGCCACGTTGTAGAGCTCGCGCAGCCCGGCGGTGGCGCGATGACCCTCTTCGGACAGCAGGGCGGCGGTGATCCGGCTTTTGAGCTCCGGCGACAGGCGGCGGCTGGCGGAGAACGTCTGATTTGGTACGGGACGCGTCATGTACAGCGGATGCTTGTCGCCGTTGTTGAGCTGGTCGTAGAGCTGCAGCGGCGCAATGCCGGCCCGGCACCGGTCTTCACCCACTGCGGCAAAAATCTTCTCCCAGCCTTCGATCGGAATCAGGTACGGCAAGCGCAGCGGGTTTCCGAACTGCTCGTACAGGGCCAGGGTTCCCTGGTTCGGCGGCGACTGCCCGCAAACAGGAACGCCCGCGAGGTCGCCGATCTCCCGAAGGTCCTCGGTGTCGTCATTGATATAGTAGACATAGATCAGGGCGCCCGAGACCTTGACCAGGGGCAGGTGCTGATGATTGAGAATCATCCAGCTCGTGAAGTGGGACTCGTCGAATACGATGTCGTAACGGTTCCGCTGCAGGTTCTTCCAATACAACAGCGGATTGTCCGGATGCTCGTAAATGACCTCGCGGCCCGCGACCTCGCTGAGGAAGTCCGCGACCGGCCCGTAGACTTCCTCGCTCACCGGCGGGGATTCGCGCGGCGGCGCCGACAGAAGGAGTGCCCGGTCACCGTCATGCTCGGCGGCTGACGCCGGGGCCGAAACCAGCAGGGCAGCCAGGCCGGCGAGCGCCATCACCCGCCTGATCGTCGTCGCGCTGAGCGCTCCGGCCCGCCCCGGGAACATATTCAATACCTGATCAACTGGCCGGCGCTGTTAAGGTAGGCGCGGTCCGAGATGTCGGTCCACGCGCGGACGCGGTCAAGATACTCGCGCTGCGACTCGATTACCTCCCTGGCGGCCGGGTTCTCGCGGGCCATCTCCTCCAGCAGCCGCTGGTTGGCCTTCTGCATTTCCACGATGACGGTCTGCGGCAGGGTCCGGACGATGATGTTGGGATACTCGGTCATGATGGTATCCCAGTTCTCCGCGCTTTCATGGTAGGACTGGGCGTACATGTCATAGGCCGCGGTGCGCATCGATACCCGGAGTATCTCGCGCAGGTCCTCCGGCAGCGCCTCCCAGGCCTGCAGGTTGACAAGGAACTGCAGCTCCGTGGCCGGCTCGTGCCAGCCGGTGTAGTAATACGGGGCGATTTCCTGGAAACCCATGCGCAGGTCGTGCGAGGGGCCCACCCACTCCAGGGCGTCGATCTCATTGTCCCTCAGCGCCTGGTACAGGTCGCCGGGGGGGATATTGACGGGGTCGGTGCCAAGCTGCGCCAGGACTTCACCGGCGAAGCCCGGAATCCGCATGCGCAGCCCCTTTAAATCGTCCAGCCCGGCGATGTCCTTGCGGAACCAGCCGCCCATCTGGTTGCCGGTATTGCCGCCCGGGAACGACAGCATATTGTGGCGGGCATATACCTTCTGCATCAGCTCCATGCCGCCGCCATAGTAAAACCAGGCGTACTGCTCCGGCGCGGTCATGCCGAACGGTACGGTGGTGAAGAACATCGTGGTCGGGTCCTTGTCCTTCCAGTAGTACGACGCGCTGTGGCCCAAGTCGTACTCCCCCGAGCTGACCATGTCGAAGATGCCCAGGGGGCGCTCGTGGACATCCCGCGCGTGGATGGTGATCTCCAGGCGGCCGCCCGACATCCTTTCGCTCATTGCCGCCATGTTCTCGACGGCGTCGCCGAATATCGGAAAGTCCGGCGGCCAGGTCTCGGCGAGATTCAGCCGATACACGGTCCGGCCGTCCACGTACGCCTGTTCCAGGGCGGACGCCGGCAGGGCAAGCCCCCACGCCGCGAACAGGATCAGGACAATGACGATACGTCTATAGTGGTATCCAGGCATCCGCACCCCCCGCAGCTCGACTGGTACACGCTTGAAGTCTAGTTCAAACCATGCACCCCTGCCAGGACGCGGTGCCGGGCCCGGCTCAGGCCGCCAACATCGCCCTTACCACTTCGTTCCAGCCGGCGGCCAGGTTCCGGCGGTTGTACCCGCCGCCACCCATGGCGATGAAGCGACCATCGCAGAATTCGTCCGCCAGCCGGCACAGGCGCCGGGCGGCGTGAGCATGGGCCCGCGGCGTAAACGCCAGGTGGGTTATGGGGTCGCCCTCGATGCTGTCTGCGCCGGCCTGAAGGAGAATGAGCTCCGGCCGGCCGGCCCTGACGTGCTCCTCGATCCGGGGCCAGTGATCGAAGAAAACCTTGTCGTCCGAGCCGGGCATGACGGGGATGTTGAGCTTGGTGCCCCGGGCGGAGCCCCGTCCGGTCTCCCCGGCGGACCCCGTGCCCGGATAAAGGAAGCGGCCGTCCTCGTGGATGTCGGCGAACACCAGCTCCGGGTCGCCCTCGAATGAATAGAATACGCCGTCGCCGTGATGGGCGTCGATATCCACATAGGCGACGCGCTTTACGCCGAAGGTCTGCCGGAGAGTCTCGATCACCACGGCGGCATCGTTGAACACGCAGAACCCGCCCGCCCGGTCACGGCGGGCGTGGTGCAGGCCCGCGATGGGCACGAATACCCGCGGGCTGGTGCCTGCCATGACGCGGTCCAG
>JBEPXV010000292.1:0-3656 GCA_041641695.1 Gammaproteobacteria bacterium
CTCATGAATGCTGAACGGCTTGGTCAGATAGTCGTCGGCGCCGATCTCGAGGCCGAGCACGCGGTCCACCTCGGCCGTCTTGGCCGTAACCATCAGGATCGGAACCCGGGACCCTTCGGCGCGCAGCCGGCGGCACAGCTCGAGCCCGTCAAGACCGGGCAGCATCAGATCGAGAATGACGAGATCGTAGCGGGACGTACGGGCGCGATCGAGCCCTTCGGCGCCGTTCTCGACGATATCAACGCGATAGGACGCGTCGCGCAGGTGCAGTTGCACCAAGCGCGCGATATCGCGGCTGTCTTCGACGACCAGTATGCGGCGGGACAATTTCTCGGCTCCCAGATTGACTATAGCGTAGTGCCTGCCTTGCATACCAGCAACCGCATTACGGACGCGGCCGGGCGCAGGAAACGCCCGGCCGTGCCCGGACGGTCCGTGTCAACCGACCTCGCCACCAAGCTGGTCGCATACGTCCTTGCTTCGCACCTCCACGAAGCCGTGCCCCTTGCAGGAATTCTGGCCCTTGCAGGAGCTGTCCGCCGTCTGGCAGCTGCTCTTTCCCTTGCAGGCATTGACGCCCATGCACTTCACCGTATTGCCGTTGCTTTCGCCGGCTGAAACCGGGGCGGCCGCAAACATGGCGGCGGCGGCCGTTGCCAGGGCGATGCCGGTCAGCTTGTTGGAATAGCTCATTGCTTCAAGTCCTCCGTAATGGATCGTTTCGAATGAAGGTCGCGGCCCAGACGCTCCGGCCCGTAAACCCGGAGACACAGGCTATTCACAGCCGGTCACGACGTCTTCACGAGGTTCTCACGTTTCCGTCACAAATCAGGCGGCGGGTCGGGCGGGGGAGAATTCCTGCCAAAAATGACCGGGTCCGGGATAGTGGAAGCGCGATAATCCGTGCCCAGGGTCTTTGTCGTCAAGCCCGGGAAAAACACTGGATCAAGTCGTACTTCGTAATGATGTCCAGTCCGCCGCTGGACTTCCTGACGAGCACCGCGGAGTGCTTTGAGTCGCCGGTCTGCGCAAGCAGCGGAAATATCTCGTCGAGCCCGGCAGATTCGTCGACCAGGGGCAGGGGAGCCCCCATGACCTCCTCGACGATCATGTTGTCGATACCGGTCTTGGTCAGCAGCGCGTCAATGAGCTGATCCTCGCGCACGCTTCCGATGGGCTCTCCCTGTTCCAGCACCGGTATCTGGGACACGTCATAGCGCTTGATGAGATCCATGGCATCCCTGAACGGCGTGGCGGGGGAGACGGTGATCAGCTCACCGGTTCCCCCGGCCTTGCACTGGAGTATCTCGACCGCGGTCATCTGCAGCTCCGGCTCGAAGAACTGGTTCTCCTTCATCCACTCGTCGTTGAACACCTTGGACAGGTAGCGCTCGCCGGTATCCGGGAGCAATACCACCACCAGGGCGTCCTCGGGCAGGTCGCGTGCGATGCGGTAGGCGCCGAACACCGCCGTGCCGCCGGAGCCGCCGGTGAATATTCCCTCGGTCTTGCACAGCCGCCTGGCGGCATTGAAGCTCTCACGGTCCGTGACCTGGACAACGTCGTCAACGAGGCTGAAATCTATGGTTCCGGGGATCAGGTCTTCTCCGACGCCCTCGACCTTGTAGGTGTTGGCATTGCCGAGCTCGCCAGTGTGAAAGTACTCGTAGTACAGGGAGCCGAGGGGATCGCAGCCGATGATCTTGATGTCCGGGTTCTGTTCCTTGAGATACTTTCCGGCGCCGCTGATGGTGCCGCCGGTGCCCATGCCGCACACGAAATGGGTAACCCGGCCGTCCGTATCCTCCCAGATCTCCGGGCCGGTCGTATGGTAATGCGCGATCGGGTTGTTGGGGTTGAAATACTGGTTCGGGTAGAACGAGTTCTCGATCTGCTTGTTGAGCCGGTCGGCGACCGAGTAATAGCTGCGCGGGTCCTCCGGCTCGACGGCTGCGGGACACACGACCACCTCGGCGCCGAATGCCTTGAGCAGGTTGATCTTTTCCTGGGACATCTTGTCCGGGATGGTGAAGATGCACTTGTAGCCGCGGGCGCCGGCCAGCAGGGCCAGGCCCAGTCCGGTGTTGCCGCTCGTGCCTTCGATGATGGTGCCGCCGGGCCTGAGCTTTCCTTCCTGTTCCGCCGCATCGATCATGTACGACGCGATGCGGTCCTTGACACTGCCGCCGGGATTGAACGATTCCACCTTGGCCGCGACGGTGCATTTTATGGCCGGATCCCTGCGACCGATGCGCACCAGGGGCGTGTGTCCCGTAAGCTCTGATATATGGTTGTAAATCTTCACAAGTGGCTGCCGGCTGTCGAATCAATGGATGGGATGGGTGATCGACATCGATTATAACGCGGCGCCCGGGGTTGCTCGTAAGTCGTTGACCGTGATTCGTAACCGGTGATGCGTGACCGGTGATGCGTGATACGAGGGACCCGAAAACCGACCCCCAACGCCAGACGCCCAACTCCCTATATATGCGTATAATGTATATTATGTAAAGTTACTGATTCGCCCCGACACAGCACCGTTTGCAGGCGCCGATTGCCCCCCATCGTCAACGATGCCGCGATACACCGGCTCGGAACGAGCCGTTCAACGGCACGCCGCCGCCCGACGCCTATAGCAGCAGCCACACCGGCCACATCATCAATGCGATGATACCCGCGGCCACCGCCGCGTAGACCAGGACCTCGCCGGGGCGCCGGCGCAGCACGCCCGCAAGGGTTTCCACCTGCCCGTTGCGCTTCATTTCCGCGTATGCCGAACGGGCCTTTACCGCGCGTTCGGCCTGGTACGCGTCCAGTATCTCGCGTGTACGGGGATACGCGGCGTCGTCCCGCAGCCAGATGCCGCCCATGGATATGCCCCAGCGGCTCGGGGGCGTCTCGTAATATGCGAGGCCGTGCTCATCCAGCAAGGCCCGGACGTCGCGGGCCTCGTCCTCGGGGACGTTGCGCAGATTCAATAACAGCCTGGCCATGGAAGGACTCCCGGTGCCGTTGAGCCGGCATGTCGGGCGCGTTTCAACCCGGCGGCCGGACGCTCAGTCCTGCCCATTCGCGGAATTCGGCACGGCGTTGCCGGCCCGGCGGGGGCGATTCACCCCGGCGGTCAGTGCCACGCGCATGGCTTCCTCGATGGAAATATCCAGCGGCGTGAGACGGTCACTGGGCAGGTAGACGGTGTATCCGCCCACCATGTAGCTCATCGGCAGGTAAACCGAAACCAGGGGGCTGCCGCCCTCCTCCTCCCGGTCAGCGGCCAGCTCGGGCATGACCTGGTCGGCCTGGTCGTCGGTCACGAAACCGATGACACGCACCTTGTCCTGCAGCTCGATCAGCACCACGCGCTTCAGGTCCCGGCGCTGGCTCGCGTTGGAGATGAAGTCGAGTGTATCCCGGACGGTGTTGTAGACCGTCTTCACGACCGGAATCCGCGACAGCAGATCCTCGGCGATGGCCACCAGGCGGCTGAACACCACCTGCTGCACAAAGACGCCGATGGCAAAGATCACGACCGCCGCCAGCAGGATCCCGAGCCCCGGAACATACCAGTCATCCGGCAGCAGCAGCCGCGCGAAGCCTCCGAACGCCGACTCCGCCAGGCGGCCGAGCCAGTAGATCAGGTACAGCGTGATCGCCAG
>JBEPXV010000293.1:0-3648 GCA_041641695.1 Gammaproteobacteria bacterium
GGAACGGCACCAGGATGGACATGGGGTCCAGCCCGAAGCCGAGCAGCGGCAGCAGTCCCAGCTGCCAGACCACCGCGAGCAGCGAGCAGCCGAGGATCAGTCCCGTGATCCGCCAGGAGCCGACGTAAACGAATATCAGCAGAGCAGTCACCACGAAAGCGACGAAGAAGAACATCACCACACGACCCGCCCCATCCGTGATATCCCCCACTATCTTGGCGAACCCGATGATATGGATGTCGTACTGCTCACCCCGGTGCGACGAGAACTGGTCGCGGATCTTTTCCTCCAGAAGCCGGGACACCCGGACATAGTCCAGCGGCTCGCCGGTATCCGGATCGTGCTCCAGGAGCTCGGCGCTGATCATCGCTCCGGAAAAGTCGTTCGCCACCAGGCGGCCCACGATACCCGCCTTGAGGACATTGCGCCGGACCTGCTGCAAGCCTTCCTTTGTGGGCGCGAAGTCCGCCGGAACCACGTTGCCGCCGGCAATGCCGCCCACCACCACCTCGGTAAACCGGACATTGGGGGTGAACAGGGAACGCACGCTGCTGCGCTTGACCCCGGGCAGAAAGAACACCTCGTCCGTGGCCGCTTTCAGGGTGTCGAAGAACTCCGGCGTGAAGATATCCCCCTGCCTGGTCATGATCGCGATCAGGATCCGGTTGGCGCCGCCGAACTCGTCGCGGTACTCCAGGAACGTCTCCATGTAAGGATGATCTTTGGGGAGCTGCTTGGTGAACCCGGCGTCCACCCGGAGCTGGGTGGCGAACCAGGCCATGGCCACGGTCGCGATGATGAACAGGGCAATCACCGTCCTCGGATGCCCCAGGGTCCCCCGTTCCAGCCATGCGACGAGCCGGCTTTGAGCTGGATCCGGCATCCTACTGCCCGGCCACGACCCCGGCGGGCCATGTACGGATTCCGTTGTCGCCCACGGTCAGCAGGGCGCCGTCGTCCAGCAGCTCGGCGTCGGATACCGCGGGTCGATTGGGCAGCCGGAACCGCGCCGGGCTGGCAGGCGGGTCAACCGCCGTCAGCACCATGCCGGCATGGCCGGCGATGAGCGCCCGGCCGTCGGGCCGGCGCAGTCCGGCTGTCAGCGTCGCGTCCGTGCCGGTCTCTATCCGGGTCCAGCTCGCGCCGGCGTCGCTGGAATGGAACACACGGCCCTGCAGGCCGAGCACCAGAACCTCGTCCCCGTCCATGGGCAGCACGCCGAAGAACGAGCCCTCGTAGGGCGACGGCAGCCGCAGCCAGGTTTCGCCTTGATCGTCCGACCGATAGATATTTCCCGCCTCCGCCGCTATGTACCAGCGGCCGCTGCCGGCGACGGCGATGTCGTTCAAGTGGTAGTCGTAGAAATCGTCTTCCGGGTCCCCCGCCGACGCCTGGTCCAGGGGCCGGGGCGCCAGGATGCTCTGCGTCCAGCTCTGCCCGCCGTCCCGCGACTCCAGGTACAGGCCGTAGGCGCCGACGGCGACGATTTTCCGTTCGTCGACCAGAAGCACATCCAGCAATGGCGCCTGCTCATCGGGATCGTGGTGGACGCGCTCCCAGGTCTCCCCGCCGTCCCGGGTCCGGATGATCGTGGCGTCGTGGCCGACGGCGAAACCGATGCCGCTCTCGTTGAGCGCCACGGCGGTGAGCAGCACGCGCGTCGGGGCCCGCACCTGCTGCCAGCTCACCGCGTCGTCCGACACCAGTACGTGGCCGCGCTCGCCCACGACGATCCAGCGCCCGCCGGTGGCCGCGATATCCACGAGCAACGACTGATCGGCCTTCGGCTTGATCCAGGAGGTCCCGGGCTCCGCGGCCGGAAGCGCGGCCGACAGCAGGAGCAGGGCGACAGCGCCGACCACAGCGGCGCGCCGGACACTGCTCATCGCGCGGCGCCCGGTACAACCCGCAGACCCGGCATAACGCGTCCATGCCGGGCCTGGAACTGTCGGGTCATTACCTGCGGCCGGCCCGGCGCAGGGCACCCGTCGTGAAGTCTCGCGGCGAAAGATCGACGCTGAAGTCGTAGGTATACGGCGCTTCGTTGTTCAGCCCGAAAGCAAGATAACGACCTTCCTGCAGATCGTGATGCGCTTCGATGGTGTACCAGTACGTGGGCACATCGTAGTAGTTGATGCCATGCCCTTCCGAGACGCGCCAAAGCTCATCCCGGTTGTCGTAGTGGTCCGCGTGGACGATCTGCCAGGAGTCTTCATCGATATAGAACGTGCGTCGCTTGTAGATATGACGTGTGCCGTCCTTTAGGGTGGCGTCCACTACCCAGACCCGATGCAGCTCGTAGCGCAGGAGGTCCGGATTCATGTGCAGCGGCTGCAGTATCTCATCGTAAGTGTGCTCGTCGCTGTGGAGCGCGTAGCTGTTGTAGGGCACGTAGATTTCCTTTTTGCCCACCAGCTCCCAGTTGTAGCGCTCCGGGCTGCCGTTGAACATGTCGAGCTGATCGCTGGTCCGCAGGCCGTCCGCCGCCGTGCCCGGATTGTCGAAAGCGACGTTCGGGGCGCGCCGCACGCGGCGCTGGCCGGGATTGTAGATCCAGGCCTTGCGATGCTCCTTCGCCTGGTTGAGCGTCTCGTGAACCAGCAGAATCTGGCCCACCAGGCGCGCGGGCTCGGTGATGCGCTGCCGGAACTGAAGGATGACGTTGTTCAGGCCTTCCTCCGTGGCGCCCGGGAGATGGTAGGGCGCGTAGAAGTCATCCTCGAGGGTCACCATGGTGTAATTGCCGGTTCTGGTCACCGGGGCCTGGCCGATGATCCGCGTGGTCGATTCGCCGCGATAACGTAGTATGTGGTTCCAGACCACCTCCAGGCCGTTGTCGGGAATAGGAAACGGTATTCCGACAATCGCGCCGGTAACCCCGTTTCCATTCTCCGTCAGCTCCGCGGTGGTGGCGATTTCCCGGGTGGCATCATAGATGCGCTGCGGGTAGGCGGCGGAGCGTCGGGTCGGATAGACATTCATTTCGAACGTGTCGCCGTAGCGCTCCAGCATGGCCTTGTGTCCCTCCGTGAGCTGGTCGGCGTACTGTGACATATTGTCGCGGGTGATGGTGAAGCGCACTTCGTCATCCGCGTACGGGTCGGGATGATGGCCGCCGGACTCGAACCCCGCCGGCGACTCGGTGATACCGCCGTCCCACGCCGGTATGGTGCCCGCCTCGTTGCCCGCCTTCTCCGCGCCAATGGGCGTCAGGTCATTGCCGAGCCGATCCGCCTCGGAAGCGCTAATCTCCGCGAATCCCGGGCTCGAGGCGATGAGCAGCCCGGCGAGCCCGCCCAGTGCTATTCGTTTCAGTTTGCGCATATCGATACTCCCCATCCGGCTATCGGGAATACTTGATGTTGAAGGAAATGAAGTCGCGATCGTTGATCAGGTTGTGGCGACCGGCACCGAAGAAGTTGGTATAGCTCACCGCGGCGGTCCATTGGTTGCGCAGGTTCGCCTCCAGGCCCAGGGTAACCGCTTTCCGCCCCTCCAGGAAGTTGCCGCCGGGGCCCGGTGAGTTGCCGGCGAAATCGTGCCGGAATGCGATATTCGGGATCAATGCGACGGGGCCGACCGCGTTGTTGTAAGTGAGACGTCCTCGTATCTGATAGCCGGCGCTGGTTGCGTCGGCGAAATTGTCCG
>JBEPXV010000294.1:0-3638 GCA_041641695.1 Gammaproteobacteria bacterium
GAAGGACTTGCCGAGGCTTACGTGCGGGAAGCCGAAACCGTACGCGCAAGCGTGGGGCTCTGCGACGTCACCTCGCTCGGCAAGATCGCCGTGCAGGGACCCGATGCCGCGGAATTTCTCAACCGCGTCTACGCCAACGCATTCGCCAGGCTGGTCGTCGGCAAGGCGCGCTACGGCATCATGCTGCGCGACGATGGCATCGTGATGGACGACGGCACGACCTGGCGGTTGAGCGACTCGGACTTCTTCATGACCACCACGACGGCCCACGCCGCGCAGACCATGGCCTGGCTGGAGGAGCTGCTGCAGACCCGCTGGCCGGATCTGAAGGTCCATGTGACATCGGTTTCCGAGCAGTGGGGCGGTGTGGCGGTGGCCGGGCCGAAGTCGCGCGACGTGCTGAGCGAGTGTGTGGCCGACCCGTCGAAGGTCGGCAACGATGAACTGCCTTTCATGGGGGTGGTCGAAACTTCATTGGCCGACGATGTGCCATGCCGTATCGCGCGGATCAGCTTCTCCGGAGAACGGGCCTACGAAGTATACTTCCCTGCCGATTACGGCGCGGCGGTGATGGAGCGGCTCTGGAACAGCGCCGGGAAGAAGGGCGGCTGCCTGTATGGCCTGGAGGCCCTGGGCGCGCTGCGCGTGGAGAAAGGCCATGTGACGCACGCCGAGCTGGACGGCCGGATGACGATTGATGATGCCGGTCTCGGCAAAATGGCGTCCACGAAGAAGGCGTATATCGGCAAGGTGTTGAAGGGGCGGCCCGAGCTGACGCGGGCCGGCCGGCCGCGCCTGGTCGGGATCCTGCCCAGGGACCGCGGTGAAACGTTCAATGCCGGGGCGATCATCTGTGCCGCGGACAAGGTCAGCGGCCATGGTGAAGGCTGGATCACCGCCGTGAGCCACTCCCCCGAGCTGGGGCACTGGGTGGGAATCGGCTACATCAATGGCGGGCAGGAATCCTGGGAAGGCCGGGCGCTGGTCGCCGCCGACCCGGTGCGCAAGGGCGACACGGAGATAGAGGTGGTGTCGCCGCAAATGGTTGATCCGGACGGGGAGCGTATGCGTGGCTGAGCGGGAATCCGCCCTGAAGGGGCATTACAGGACCGGCCGGTTCGGCGAGACCGGCGAGCCGGGCGTCATACTGACCGAGGTGCCGATCGCGGTTCTGCAGCAGATTGCCGCCTGGCCCGACACGGTCGAGCAGGTTGGCGCCAGAACCGCGCAGACCGCCGGGGCGGATTCGGCACCCGGCCCGGGCGCCGCCGTTGCCGGCAGCCGCGGCGTCGTGATGCGTATCGAGCCGCTCAAGTGGTGGCTGTACGGTGTCGAGGCGCCCGGGATCGATGCGGAAGAAGGCGCAGCGCTGGACCTTTCACATGCCCGCACCCAGGTGCGCGTGTCCGGGTCCAAAGCCGCGGACTGCCTGAACCGCTTGATCCCGCTGGACCTGCGCAGCGAGTCGTTCCCCGTCGATGCTGCCGCCGCGACCGGAATGCACCACGTCGGCATCACCCTGTGGCATTCCCGGGACGGCTACGAGCTGTTCGTGCCGCGCGGTTTCGCCGTGTCCCTTTGGGAAGTGCTTCTCGATACTGCCATGCAATTCGGCGTCGAGGTGCAGTAACGCCGGTGACACACCAGTTCAGTCCCTGCGATATGTACCGATGACGCGGTTCATGCCGATGACGTGGGGCTCGATCTTCTCGAGCAGCTCCCACAGTGTGAGGCCGCTGTCGAGATCCAGCTCCGCGTCCAGCGCCAGCACCCAGAAATAATACTTGTGCTCGCCGTGGCCCTCGGGCGGCATCGGGCCGCCGTAGCCGGTATTGCCGAAGTCATTTTTGCCCGCGGTGTATTCCGATACACCCTCGGGCAGCTCCGTGACCGATGCGGGGATGTTGTACAGGGCCCAGTGCACGAAGCCATAGGTGCCCCGCGGTGTGATCAACGGCGCGTCGGGATCGTGGCAGATTACCGCGAAGCTCCGGGTGTTGTCGGGCGCGCCGCGCCACGAGAATGCCGGCGACACATCCTCGCCCTCGCCGGTATGGCGCGTGGGAATCGGGGTGTCGTTGTCGAAAGCCGAACTCTCGATCTGCATGTCGGAAAGCGCGAATCCCATGACTGCCTCCTGTCTGATGGATGTGATGCTTCGTATCGTAACGCGGGACCGGTAGGGCGAAAAGTCACCGGCGTCAATGCCGGGTTGCGCGTTGCGGCGCCCGCATCGCTCTCCGCGGCCGGCACGCCTGCCGCCGCGGTTTTGCGTATACTGTCCGGAAAACTCGAAAATACCTAAAAGCAGGGCGATCCGGTTCTTGTATTTCCTTCGTTACAGGCTATTGCGCAGGCAGCGCAGCATGCGGCTCGCCCGGGAGCTGCATCTGGATCTCGGGGTCAAGGTGCGGCGCCTGCTGGGCCTGCTGCTGGGGCTGTCCGCCGTCCACGTCGCGGCGATGATGTTTCTGGAAGGCCTGGGCTTCGGAGACGCGGCGTGGCTGACCCTCACTACCCTGACAACGGTGGGCTACGGCGACTTCTCTGCCGCCACGCCCCTGGGTCGTCTTGCCACTGTATTGCTGCTGTACATCGTCGGTATCACCATGCTCGCCCAGCTCGCGAGTGACTACATCGACTACCGCCTGGAACGCCGCCAAAGGATGCTCCAGGGCCGTTGGGAGTGGAATATGAAAGACCACATGCTGATCGTGAACACGCCGAAGCAGAACGCCGTCACTTACTTGGAGCGGCTGATCGCGCAGGTGCGCGAGACCCCCGAGCTGGCCGACCTGCCAGTGCAGCTTCTCACCGACGCTTTCGAAGACGGCCTGCCGCAGAACCTTCGCGACCTCGGCGTCGTGCACCGCCACGATTCGCCGGACCACGACGAGGCGTGGCAGGCCGTGGATCTAGCCTCGGCGCGATACCTGGTGGTGCTCGCCAATGATCACCACGACCGGCGCACCGACAGCCTGACTTTCGATATCGTCCACCGCGCCCTGGAGCACATTGACCCGGCGCGCACCTACGTGGTGGCGGAATGCGTCGATGACATGAACCGCCCGCGCCTGCAGTCCCTGGGTGTCAACTCGGTGGTGCGGCCCATTCGCGCCTATCCCGAGCTGGTGGTGCGTGCAATCATTGCGCCGGGAGTGGAACGGGTCATGGAGAACCTGTTCACCCACCACGGCGACCACGCCCAGCGCTACGATCTGGATATCAGCGGGGTGAGCTGGGCCGATATCGTATCGACGCTGATTCAGCGCGACTGGGGCACGGCGATGGCCTATGTCGCCGGCAACGGTGAGGTGGTGTGCAATCCCCCGGCTCAACAGCAGATCGATGCCAGGGCACTTCTGCTGCTGGTCCGCGAAGGCCGCGAGCCCGGGACCGCGGAGATGGCGAGCGCCCTGGCGGAGCTTGACGGCGCCGGCCGCGCCGCGTCCGGAACCTGAGCTAGCGCGCGTGAGCGGAGATTCCCGCTTCCGTTTGCCCGGACCGGCGGCGGCGCGCTTCGGCCCGTCGTGGGCCGTGGGGGATCACTCTTCGGCGGCCAGGCGGGGCAGCCACTCCTTGAGCATGGCGCGATTGAGCTCACCGACATAGACCTTCTCGATCACGCCGTCGGGACC
>JBEPXV010000295.1:0-3622 GCA_041641695.1 Gammaproteobacteria bacterium
CCCGAATGACACCGCGAGCACCATGGCGCCGAGCAGCGTGATCGCCACCGGCGCCCGGTCGTGGCGCGGCGGCGTGGAATCATCCAGACGGCTGATGGTCAGGAAGTCGCGGTTGTTGCGCTGCTGCTCGTAGAACGAGGGCCGCGCCTCGATGAGCAGTGTGTCGCCCTCCCGCAGGACGATCTCGCCGACCTTGCCCCGCAGGCGCCGGCCGTTGCGGGCCACGGCGATGACCACGGCGTTGTAGCGCACCCGGAAGCGCCCGTCGCGGATGGTGCGCCCCACCACCGGCGCGGTGGCGGAGACCACCGCTTCGAACAGGGCCCGCTCCGAGCGCGGCCCCTTGAGCTTGAAAAGTTGGTTGGTGGCCGGCCGCAGCCCGCGGATCTTCTGCAGTTCCACCACCGATTCCGGGGCCCCGGCGAACACGAGCTGATCCCCCGCCTCGAGGACCTCGCGCGGCGACACCGCCGGCAGCACGCCACCGTCACGATGGATGTCCGCGAGGAACACGCCTGGAAGCTGCCTCAAGCCGGCGTCGTCGATGCTGCGGCCCACGAGCGGGCCGTTGTCATCCACCACCATCTCGACGCTGTACTCCCGGGGATCGTCGAACTGACTGCTCACCGGCCGCCGGTCCGGCAGCAGCCAGCGCGCCGTCAGGAGCAGGAACACGACTCCCGCCGCCGCGATGGGCAGGCCCACCCAGGCCAGATCGAACATCTTGAGTCCGGCCGTTCCGGCGTGCTCGATAAGCAGGCCGTTCACCACCAGGTTGGTGCTGGTGCCGATCAGGGTGCAGGTCCCGCCCAGGATCGCCGCGTAGGACAGCGGGATCATCAGCTTGGAGGGCGCGAGGTCGAACTGCTTGGCCCAGTCCCGGACGGCGGGAATGAGCATGGCCACCACCGGGGTATTGTTCAGAAACATACTGAGGAACACTACCGGTGTCATCACCCGCCCCTGGGCATGCGCCAGGGAGCGCGGCCGGCCGAGCAGCGACCGGCCGATCCAGCGGATGGCGCCGGTCTCCTGCAGGCCCACCACCACCACGTACAGCACCGCCAGGGTGATCACGCCTTCGTTCGCCAGGCCCCCGAACGCCTCCCGCGGGGTCACCACGCCCGACAAAACCAGCACAGCCAGCCCGCCCAGGAACACCATGTCCGCCGCCGCCCGCGTCATGACGAGCACGCCGAACACCGCCACCAGCACGACGACCGTCAACCAGCCTTCCCAGATCATGTACCGGTCCCGGTGTGGCCCGTGCCGGCCGCGCGCGGCGCCAACGCCGTTTCATTCATCGAAATCGTCTCAACCCCCGCATTACGCAAGCCCCCGATTTTACCCGCATCCAACCGGCCATCCCGCCGTCGCGACCCGGCCACAAAAAATGCGCCGACAAGCGGCGCACGAACCAGGCCGGACTGTACCGCCGGCCCGGGAGGCGGTCTATTCAAATTCGGCAATGGACTTTCACGAGCTCTCCGATGGAATCAACGACGCAGCCGGTTTCTCCCGAAAGGCTGCCACGCCGAATCCCGGGATACCGGATTCCGTCCCCGCTCGCCGGTCTTTTCGGCCGGCCGCACCCGGCTCAGTGCGGCAGATCGTTGCGCCTTCTTCGACGGGCGGGTCCGCGGTGGCCGCTTCCTGCACGGGTTCGGGCGCACGCCGTGCCCGGTTCATCCCGCGTACCACGGGCGTCTCAGGTCTCTCTGGCCACCGTCACGTCGAAGCCGTTGCGCTTGAGGTGGGCATGTCGCCGCGCCTTATCCAGGTCGCTGGCCACCATCTCAGCCACCATTTCCTCGAGGCTGTGCTCCGGGGTCCAGCCGAGCTTGTCGCGCGCCTTGGAGGCGTCGCCCAGCAGCGACTCGACTTCCGTCGGCCGGAAGTAAGCCGGGTCCACGGCCACGATCACATCGCCCTCGGACACCGCCGGCGCCCGGTCGCCGGACACCGCCGCCACGATCCCCCGCTCCGCCGTATCGCGCCCCTCGAAGTGCAGCTCAATCCCGAGCTCCGCGGCGCTCATGCGGATAAAATCCCGCACCGAGCATTGCCGGCCCGTGGCGATCACGAAATCCTCCGGCTCGTCCTGCTGCAGCATCAGCCACTGCATCTTCACGAAGTCCCGGGTGTGCCCCCAGTCCCGCAGGGCGTCGAGGTTGCCCATGTAGAGGGTTCGTTCCAGCCCCTGGGCGATGTTGGCCAGCCCCCGGGTGATCTTGCGGGTGACAAAGGTCTCGCCGCGACGCGGCGACTCGTGGTTGAACAGGATCCCGTTGCAGGCGTACATGCCGTACGCCTCGCGGTAGTTGACGGTGATCCAGTAGGCGTACAGCTTCGCCACGCCATAGGGCGAGCGCGGATAGAAGGGCGTGTGCTCGGTCTGCGGTGTCTCCTGCACCTTGCCGTACAACTCCGAGGTCGAGGCCTGGTAATAGCGCGTGTGCTTCAGCTCCAGCAGCCGGATCGCCTCCAGCAGCCGCAGCGAGCCGAGCGCGTCCACGTCCGCGGTGTACTCCGGCAGCTCGAAGCTCGCCGCCACGTGGGACTGCGCGCCGAGGTTGTAGACTTCGTCCGGCTTCACCGCCTGCACGATGCGCACCAGGTTGGAGGCATCCGTCAGGTCGCCGTAGTGCAGCACGAAATTCCGGTCCTGGACGTGCGGGTCCTGGTACAGGTGATCCACCCGCTCGGTATTGAACAGCGACGCGCGCCGCTTGATGCCGTGCACCTCGTATCCCTTTTCCAGCAGGAGCTCCGCCAGGTATGACCCGTCCTGCCCGGTTACACCGGTGATCAATGCCGTTTTGCTCATTGGTAGTTGCTCAAGCCCCGTGCTGGACAGTCGTACTCAATAACATTGCTGCGGAAACCGGCCTGCGGTGTCGAATCAAGGTTAGCACATCGAGAGGGCTTCGGGCCCCGTGCCCGGCAATGCGTTAATGCAGGTCGGGTCTTCAACCCGACCTGCATTATACGATATGTCCCAAAGGCACTACGGCGCCGACTGGAACAGAGCGTTACTTGCCGGCCAACTTCAGTACGCGGACGTGGAATCGGTGCGCGGACTCACGTCCGGTGAACCGGCCCGGTCGTCCAGCACTTCGATCCGCCGCACCCAGTCGACCAGGCACTGATCGATCGTGTCGGCGATACGATCGTAATCCGGATGGTGGCCGTTAACGGGTCTCTGGATCTCGACGTCCCGCCAGTGGCCGAGCAGCCAGGTGCGGTCCAGCGCCGCGGGGGCGTAACGGGCGACCCACTCTTGCTGACGCCTTTCCATGGCCAGGACCAGGTCGAACGCCGGGAGAAGATGTGGTGTGGCGATGCGGGCCAGGTGATGGGACAGGTCAACGCCGCGCTTGTGAACGGCCGCCTGGGCCGGCGCCAGCACCGGGCGGCCGTCGACGCCGTCGATACCTGCGGACCGAACGATGCGGCTGGAGTCGTCGGGGCTGCGCCGCTTGAACAGGGCGGCGGCCATCGGACCGCGGCATACATTGCTGGTGCAAATGAACAGGACGCTTCTGGGGCGTTTCTTGATCTGGTCGCTCAAACTTCGGCCGTCTGTGCTCTTGTGAGTTTCATGTGCCCGATCCCACCCCAT
>JBEPXV010000296.1:0-3613 GCA_041641695.1 Gammaproteobacteria bacterium
GTCTACTGGCCTTCCTCCGTCAGGAGCGGGTAGACGCCGGACTCGTCGTGCACTTCGCGCCCGGTCAGCGGCGGCTTGAAGACGCATACCATACGCATGTCCACGCCCTTGTTGGCGCGCAGGTAGTGCTCGTCGTGCTTGTCCAGCGCGTACAGGGTGCCCGTTTCGATGGGCCACACCCGGTTGTCCGCCAGTGTCTCGACCTCGCCGGCCCCGTCGATGCAGTAGACCGCTTCCAGATGGTTCTGATAGTGAATATGCGTTTCCGTGCCCGCCTTGATGATGGTGTCGTGCATGGAGTAGCCCATGCCGTCGCGGGCCAGCAGCAGCCGCCGGCTGACCCAGTTGCCGCCGTCGACCTCCTCGTCGGAGCCGATAATATCCTTGAGCTGTCTTACGATCATTGATTGTCTCTCCTAGGCGGCGCTGCGCTCGTTGTCGAATCGGCCGGCCACCTCGGCGGCGGCATCGGCCACGATATCCAGGCCGTGCTCCAGGTCCGCGTCCTCAATGGTCAGCGGCGCCAGGAACTTCAGAACCTGGTCATCGATGCCGGCCGTTTCCATGATCAGGCCGCGTTTGAAGCACGCGGCGGAGATCATCTCGGCTGCGCCGGCGGCGCCGCAGTCCAGTCCCCAGATGAAACCGCGCCCGCGGACGCTGGCATCCAGCGACGGATTGTCGGCGGCCAACTTTTCCAGGCGCTCGCGCACCACCGGCCCCTTGCGCTCGACCTCGGGCGTGATGGTGTTCTTCTCCCAGAAGTCCAGCGCCGCCGTGGCGGTCACGAAGGCCGTGTTGTTGCCGCGGAACGTCCCGTTGTGCTCGCCGGGCGCCCAGATATCCAGCTCGGGGCGAATCAATACCAGGGCCAGGGGCAGGCCGTAGCCGCTGATGGATTTGGACACGGTCACCAGGTCGGGCTCGATGCCGGCTTCCTCGAAGCTGAAGAAGCGCCCGGAGCGGCCGCAGCCGATCTGGATATCATCCACGATCAGGAGCACTTCGTGCTCCCGGCAAAGCGCCGACAAGCGTTGCAGCCACTTGCTGGAAGCGACGTTGATGCCGCCTTCGGCCTGCACCGTCTCGACAATCACGGCGGCGGGCTTGTCCAGGCCGCTGCCGGCGTCTTGCAGGCTGCTCGCCAGGTAGTCGAGCGTGTCGACATCCTCGCCGAGATAGCCGTCGAAGGGCATGGCGGTGGCATTGCCCAGGGGCTGTCCGGCGCCGGCGCGCTTGCCGGCGTTACCGGTGACCGCCAGGGATCCGGCGGTCATGCCGTGGAAAGCGTTGGTGAAGAACACGATGTTGGTGCGCCCCGTTACCTTGCGGGCAAGCTTCATCGCGGCCTCCACGGCGTTGGTGCCCGTGGGCCCCGGGAATTGGACCTTGTAGTCGAGGTCCCGGGGCTCGAGTATCACGTCGTGAAAGCGCTCGAGGAAAGCGGCCTTGGCCGAGGAGTACATGTCGAGGGTGTGGGACACGCCGTCCTGCTCGATGTACTCCAGCAGCCGGCGCTTGAGCTCCGGCGGATTGTGCCCGTAATTGAGCACGCCGGCGCCGGCGAGAAAGTCCAGATAGCGCTTGCCATCGGTGTCGATGAGCCATGCGCCGCGAGCCTTCTCGAATGTGGCGTCGAATGAGCGGCAGTAGCCGCGTACTTCGGATTCATACTGGTCGATAATCTTGTTCATGATATCTCCTGTGTCTGTGTTCGTTCGGTGCCG
Organism: Gammaproteobacteria bacterium; assembly: GCA_041641695.1. Taxonomy (GTDB): domain Bacteria; phylum Pseudomonadota; class Gammaproteobacteria; order Arenicellales; family JAANXG01; genus JAANXG01. Next base: position 1,728 of record JBEPXV010000296.1, read on the forward strand.
GCAGCGGTTGGCGCGCCGGCGGGCTGTTCTGCAGCGGCCTGTCAGGCTGCGGGCCAGCGCAGTGGCCCGATCCGGTACAGGTACTCGGGCTCGTGGTCTTCCGGGAAGAACTCACTCGGGAAGAACGGCAGCTTGCGGCAGGAGACGCCCCATTTGCGCGCGAAGGCCCGGAACAGGTTCTGGGACGGCTTGTTCGACGGGGTCACGCTGGCTTCGACATACTGCACGTTCCTGCAGCCGTCCAGGGCCAGAAGATGGCGCAGCAGGTGCAGCCCGACGCCGCGCCCGCGCACGTCGCGGGCGACGCCGATCTGCCAGACGAAAACCGTGTCCGGCTGCCGGGGCGGCACGTAGGCCAGAACGAACCCGACCATCTTTTCGTCGGTTTCCGCCACCAGGCAGGTGTTGCCGAAGTGCTGGCACATCAGTATGTAGGCGTAGGACTGGTTCAGCTCCAGAACCCCGGCTTCCTTGACGAAGCGCCACATCTCGCGGCCGTCGTTGGGGGTGGCTGGCCGGTACACGATGTCCCGGGGCCGCGCACGTTTCTTCTCCGGTCGCCTGGCGGCCGTGGGGTAGGGCGTACGGGTGTCGGTCATATCGCTGGTATCCGCTTCAAGGAGGTTCAATACGGTGCTCATGCCGCGGCCTCCGCGGGACAATCGAACTCCCGGTGAAAGACATTCATCAGGGTGGAGGCCTGGTTCGGCTCGACAACGCAGGTGATGGCATGCCTGGCCCTGTAGTCGTTGTGCAGGGAGACGCCAGCCTGCTCCGAGTAGCGCCGCCAGCTGCCGCGCAGATCGTCGGCCTCGCCGACGCCGAGGCCGATTGCCGACACGGAGCTGCACTCGGGGCCCACGACGATGTGCTCGTCGAAGCGCTTTTCGAGCTCCCGGCCGTAAGCCGCCGCGTCGGGCAGGCGCTCGGCGGGGATCAGGATATCCCGGCGGCCGTTGTCGTGATCAATGCTGTCGACGAACAGGTCGTCCTCGTCGAGCTCCGCGAGCATCTCGTCGGCGGCGGTGTGGTGTTGCCGATGCTCGATCATCAGCCTCAGCAGCTTGTCGTGGCTGGCGATGCCGACGACCCGGGGCTCTCCGGGCTCGAGGTCGTGGATCAGCGTACCGCCCGCTTCCGGGTGCGCGGTGCTGCGTGAGTAGATCTCGACCTTGTTATCCCGGGCATGCTCGACGGCGCGGGCGTTCAGCACGGACGCACCGTGCCGGGCCATTTCCAGCATTTCCGCGTAGCTGAGCTCGTCGATGCGGCGCGCCTGGTCCACGACGCGCGGATCGGCGGAGTACACGCCGTCGACGTCCGAGCAGATCTCGCAGCGCTCGGCGCCGAGCGCTGCGGCCAGGACCACGGCGGTGATGTCGGAGCCGCCGAGGCCGAGGGTGGTGATCTCGTGCTCGGCATTGCGGCCCTGGAAGCCCGCGGCCACCACGATCCGACCTTCGGACAGTTCCCTGCGCATGCGGCTCGTATCGACATGCTCGACGACGGCGTTGAAATGCTCGTCGCTGGTGAGGATGCCGCACTGGGGGCCGGTCAGGGATACGGCGTCGTGGCCGTGGCGCTGCAGCGCCATGGCCAGAAGGGCGGTGGACACGTGCTCGCCGGTGCCGAGCAGCTTGTCCAGCTCGCGCACCGGAGGGTCCCCGGCCAGGTTGCCGGCCAGGGCCATCAGTCTGTCAGTCGTGCCGCCCATGGCGGACGCCACCACGACAATGTCCTCGCCGCTGCGCTTGCGTTGAATGATCTGCCTGGCGACCTTGTCGATGTGCTCCTCGGTCGCGAGGGATGAGCCTCCGTACTTCAATACTCGTAAACTGCGTTTCATAGTTAGGTGTGCTTGGTCAAAGCTGGTTTGAATGGAAATG
>JBEPXV010000297.1:0-3603 GCA_041641695.1 Gammaproteobacteria bacterium
ATAGACATGGTCTTCGAGCTGCTCGAGGATCTCAAGAGCAATGAAAAGAAGACTATTATCATGGTAGAGCAGAATGCCAAGAAGGGCCTGCAGTTCGCGGACATCGGCTACGTGCTGGTCTCCGGCCAGCTGGCCATGGCCGACAGCGGCGACCGGATTCTGAACGACCCGTCCGTAGGACGGTTGTTTCTCGGCGGTTGACGGCGAAGGCGACGCACGCAAGGACCAGCGTACGCTCGGCGTCGATCGGATGGAAAGAGAATAGAGGAATAGTGATCATTTTGTCCCCTCACCCCGGCCCTCTCCCCCACGGGGGGAGAGGGAGTCCATGAGTCAGGTGTGGGGTGCTGATCGAAGGGTCCCCTCGCCCCCTCAGGGGGAGAGGGACAGGGTGAGGGGACTAAACAATAAAGCACATTGTGCTTTCTCCTGCATCCCGGCCAAGCCACGACCGAAACCGGCGCATATCATGACGAACGTCACAATCGACAGATACAAACACCGTCCCGCGATGTTCCTTGCCGCGGCATTGTTCATGCTGATGATACTGCATACCGGTACTGCATCGGCGGAACACGAGGCGGACCACCGGTACATCGTGGAAGGCTATGTCCTGGATGCCCGGGAGAATCCACGGGCCGATTTAACGGTGGCGGTCACGGCCGACGAGGGGCTGCTGGGCGAGACGGTGACGGATCGGCGCGGTTTTTACCGGGTGCGGCTCCACCTGCACAACACCGATCTCGGCAAGCAGCTCACGGTCAAAGCCGGGGACCGGGAAGCCCGGATCGAGGTTGCCTTCGACCCGGGCGACGCCGAGACCGACCGGGTGCATGACCTGAACTTCGTCGGTGCCGATGTGACGGAAGTCGATCTCGGAACACGCGGGTTTCCGACCTGGGCGTACGTGGTCATCGGCATTTTGGTCGTGCTGCTGGTGGCGCGAACCATCGCGCAGGCGCTGAAGAAGCGCCGGAAGCTCCAGGTGAAGCAGGAGCAGAAGCAAGGCAAGAAGAAGCACAAGAAGGGCAAGAAGGGCAAGAAGGGCAAGCGCCGGGGCAGGTCACGCGGCAAGACGCGGTAATCACAGCGGGCCGGTTTGGCACGTGAAAAAGGTCACTGTCTGAATGGAACGATGAGCGCGCTTGCCATATTCGTTCCCGGCAGCGGCACCGCCCCCCCCAGCCTCTAACCGTCAAGCCCGAACCCATACGCATCCATCATCAGCACGCCGTAGGTGTGGCTGGTATGGATCCTTTTGTTCGTCTCTCCGGGCTCCGACGCGCCGAGAGCGGTCAGCAGGGGCAGGAAGTGCTCTTCCGTGGGGTGATTGTCATCGGCGTGCGGGGCTTTTGTGCGATAACCGATCAGATCGTCCCGCCGGTCCCCGGCGATCGCCTGTTCCACCCAATCACCGAAGTCGCGCACCCAGTCCGGCGAGGGGTCGTCGTGGCGCGCCCCGAAGAACAGGCGCAGGTTGTGGGTGGCGCCGCCGGAGCCGATGATCAGCACGCCCTCGTCCCGCAGGGGACGCAGCAGCTCGCCCAGACCGTAGTGGTACCGCGGACCCCGCCGGGAGTCGATGGACAACTGCACGACCGGCACATCGGCGTCCGGATACATCAACAGCAGCGGCACCCATGCGCCGTGGTCCAGGCCCCGGGACGGGTCCGACCGCACGGCGAGGCCGGCGGCATCGAGCAGTCCGGCGACGGCTTCGGCCAGCTCCGGACTGCCGGATGCCGGGTAGCGGAGCCGGTACAGCTCCTGCGGGAAGCCGCCGAAGTCGTGGATGGTCTCCGGCCGCTCGGCCGAGGTCACGGTCGGGACCGGCGCCTCAAAGTGCGCCGAGATCATCACGATGGCCTTCGGCCCGCCGAGCCGGCCGCCGAGCCCGGCCAGGAAGCGATGGGCGGCGCCGTCTTCCACGGCGAGCGTCGGCGCGCCATGAGAGACGAACAGCGTCGGCATGCGGGAATCGTTCATGTCTGGTTCGCTCATCTCTCGGAATAAGGAATGTCGGGAATTCTTTATTGCAGTCGATGCAAGGACGATCAAGGGGCCAGAGTGGAAAGTGCACTCTGACCCCTTTCTCTCAGGAGGCCGATACCGGGGCGGCTGCGCGTTGCCTGCCGGCACCCGGCTTCCAGGCAAAGGCGCCGTCGCCGAGCATGGCCTGGACGATCAGCGCCACTGCCCAGAAGGCCGGATATTCCCAGCCGCCGCCCTCGTTCGAGAACAGCCAGCCGGCGCTGCCGTGGGCGAAGACGATGGAGCCGATCAGGATCGGGACCATGGCCAGGGCCACGTAGCGGGTGAACACGCCCGCGATCAGGGCCAGGCCGCCCGCCACCTCGACGGCGATGGTGACGTAGGCGAGGGCGCCCGGAAGGCCGAGGGACTCGAAGAAGCCGACGGTGCCCGCCGGCGTGAAGACGATGATTTTCAACAGGCCGTGGGCCAGCGCCAGGACGCCGAGGGCGACCCGCAGCATCAGTGCGGCGTAGGGAGCTTTGTTCAGATCGGTCATGAGGTTTCTCCGTTGGAACCCGCTCGGGGTGTTGTGAATTCAGGTGCCAGGGTAAAGATCAACGAAAGGGAGAAAAAGGCATCTTTAATTGAAAGTTAATCAATGATATGTTGCGAATATGGATACCATCGATGGCATGCGCACGTTTGCGACCGTGGTCGCGGAGGGGTCATTCTCGCGTGCCGCGGAGCGCCTGGATATGTCGCCGCAGCTCGCCAGCAAGTACGTCGGCCAGCTCGAGGACCGGCTGGGCGTCCGGCTGCTCAACCGCTCCACGCGCCAGCTGAGCCTCACCGAGGCCGGCCGCGCCTATTACGACCGGGTGCGGGAAGTGCTGGCGGATATCGAGGACATGGAGAACGCTGTCGGCGACATGACGGCCCGGGCGCGGGGCACGCTGCGGATCAACGCACCGATGTCATTCGGGCAGCTGCACCTGACCCGCGCGATTGCGGAGTACCAGGCCGCGCAACCGGAGGTGGAGGTCGACCTGACCCTGAACGACCGCGTGGTGGATATCGTGAGCGAAGGCTTTGACCTTGCCATTCGCATCGGCCAACTGGAGGAGTCATCACTGGTGGCGCGCCCCCTGGCCCCGGTGCGCCTGGTGGTGTGCGGCTCGCCCGGCTATTTCCGGGGGCACGGGGTTCCCGCGACGCCGGAGGATCTGGCGGCACACGAGTGCCTGCGCTACGCCTATGCTTCCGACTATGATCGCTGGCGCTTCGAGCAGGACGGAAGGACCCACAGCGTGCGGGTGAGCGGCGGGTTCTCGGCCAACAACGGCGACGCCCTGCGGGTTGCCGCGCTGGCCGGCAGGGGTGTGATACTGCAGCCCACGTTCATAGTCGGCGACGACATCCAGGCCGGCCGGCTGCAGACCGTGCTGGAGGACTACCATGCCGCGGCGCTGACCGTGCACGCGGTCTATGCGCACCGGCAGTACCTTTCCGCCAAAGTGAGGACCTTCGTCGATTTCCTCGCCGGCTACTTCGGCTCGCCGCCGTACTGGGATCGTCCCGGCGCGGGTGGTGGAGCTGGGTGATATGGTGTAGTGATAATATGCAGGTCGG
>JBEPXV010000298.1:0-3599 GCA_041641695.1 Gammaproteobacteria bacterium
AAATATCGATGTCATCCTCTGCTGCTCGCGGCTGACTCGTCCTTGTTGATCGGCGCTATACCCCGATCAACAGTACGAATATGGCCACTGTACCCAGGAATGCAATGCCATACATGAGCCACTTGAAGAACATGTGTCCCCAGGTGATACCCAGGTCGTGCAGACTGAGAAAGATCCGATGAAAACCGTGCCACAGAGTCAGACTGATAACAAGAAAGATAAAGATCTTACCCGAGGTGCTGGAAGCCAGGGCATACATGCGGTCGTAGCTCATGACGCCTTCGGGCATTATACCGAGCGGTACCGCCACGCCGGTTATAAAGATCAGCATGGGTAGAATAAAGGCTACCACCAGCCCGCCGGCACCGAACAGGGACCAGAATATGGGTTCGTTTGATCGCGTCTTCATAATTTAAGTCCAGGCAACAACGAATAGTATTAAATAAACGACCGCCGCAATCACGTATTGCACACCGGTAATCAGGTTGTCCGGTACCCGGTTAATTCCCACAAAGAGGGGAGGAGCCACCTTGGGCGACACTTTGAACCAGGTCACCGTATGGTACAACGCCGCGGCCATGGCGATCAGGTGAAAGAAAACGGCCAGGGGATTCGTCAGTGAGGCCAACCATGCATTCCAGGCGGCTTCACCTTCAACCAGATTTGCTGCTCCTGCAAGGAGGACAAAGGCATAAATGGCCACGAATATGGATGTGGCTTCGCGAACCATATACCGGACATAGAAGGGGTTCTGTAACCACCAGCTGGTCATGGGTCTTACATAGGGCTTGCGTCCACTCATTGGCTGGCTCCTTTTCTCGGAGAAACGAATCGCAAAAAGTAGTCCATGGTACTGTTAACCTTGTTCAGATTAACGGCCTTGGCCGGATCAACTTCCTTGGGGCACACTTCTGAGCAATAACCCACCAGCGTACATCCCCATACGCCGTCCTCGGCGTTGACGATTTCCATGCGTTTTTCCTTTGCGCCATCACGAGAATCTGCATTGTAACGATGCAGAAGGGCAAGAATGCCCGGCCCCGTAAAGTCGGGATCAAGCCCGTATTGTGGGCAGGCGGCATAACAAAGCATGCAATTGATGCACGCGCTGAACTGATCGTACAGCGCCTTCTCTTTCGGCGTCTGTAGATACTCCCCTTCGTCGAGACTGCGCGGCTCGCTGGCGTCGATATAGGGAGTGATACTTTCCAGCTTGTCCATAAAGTCGGAAGCGTCGATAACCAGATCCTTTTCGATCGGAAAGTGCTTGAGCGCCTCCACGGATAACTTGCCGGGATGGTAGTCCCGCAGGAATGAGTTGCATGCCAGCTTTGGCTCGCCGTTCAACATCATGCCGCAACTGCCGCAAATAGCCATTCTGCATGACCACCGGAAACTCAGGGATCCGTCCAGATGATCCTTGATATGCTGAATACCCTGAAGCACGGACGTGTCATAGGTAAAAGGTACTTCAAAGGTCTCCGCCACCGGCTCGTTATCCTCTTCCGGGCGGTACCGGAGTACTTCAATCTCGATAGTTTTCTCTTCAGTCATTGGCGCTTTCCTCGTTCTTTCTGTCCAGCTCCGCCTGTTCACCGGCTGCACCGTAGGCGCGTACGCCTGGTTTGGACTTGGTGATGGTGATATCGGAGTACTCTACACGTGGGCCGTTGGCCCCGTCGTAGAAGGCAAGCGAGTGTCTGAGAAAGTTCTCGTCGTCGCGTTCCTCGAAACCGTCGAGTCGCTGGTGTGAACCGCGGGATTCTTTCCGGTGAAACGCTGAATGAACGACGGCCTCGGCAACTTCCAGCAGGTACCCCAATTCCAATGCCAGCAACTGTTCCGTGTTCCAGGGGCCTGACTTGTCCTTGATGTTGATTCGCCCGTATCGTTCCCGGAGCTCGGCGAGCTTGTCACACGTAGCCTCCATCTGATGCGCCGTACGATAAATGCCGCATCCATCTTCCATGGACTTCATCATTTCGTCGCGAATATCGGCAATGCGTTCCGTACCATCCGTGGAGACAATGGTTTCCACGCGTTTCTGTATATCTGAAACGATGCTTTCCAGGGAAGATTTGTTGCCGGGACCGATGGATTTTGCGAATGCCGCGGCTTCTTCTCCGGCCACCTTGCCGAACACACAGAGCTCGGTCAGCGAATTGGACCCCAGCCTGTTGGCACCGTGGATTCCGATACTGGAACATTCACCAACCGAATAGAGGCCCGCCAGTCTCGATCCGGTTCTGCCGTCCGCTTCGATGCCGCCCATCGTATAGTGTACAGCTGGTAACACGGGGATCGGCGTCTCTGCCGGGTCGACACCTTGATACTCCACGGCCATCTCATAAATCTGCGGTAATCGCTCCAACAGTTTTTTCTTGCCCAGGTGTCTAAGATCCAGATGAACATGATGTCCATGGGGGCCATCTATGGTGTTGCCTTTCTGGTACTCATGCCAGAACGCCTGGCTCAGCCGATCCCGGGGTCCGAGTTCCATCGCCTTGTTGCGTGGGGAGGGGTCCGGAGGACCAAGACCATAGTCCTGAAGGTATCGGTAACCATCCTTGTTGAGGAGAAAGCCACCTTCACCCCGGCAGGCTTCCGTAAACAATAGACCGGTACCCGGCATGCAGGTCGGGTGATACTGCATGAACTCCATGTCTCTTAGCGGCACGCCGTGGCGGTACGCCAGAGCCATTCCGTCTCCCGTAACGATGCCGCCGTTGGTATTTTGACGAAAAACCCGGCCGGCGCCACCTGTGGCTATGATTACGGTTTTGGCATAAATGAAGACAAATTGGCCTGTGGCAATTTCGATGGTCACCGCGCCCTGCGCCCGGCCGTCTTCCACCACCAGGTCGCAACAAAAATGCTCGTCCAGCCGGTGAATGGAGGGATACTTGATCGAGGTCTGAAACAGGGTATGCAGCATGTGAAAACCTGTCTTGTCGGCCGCAAACCAGGTTCTGTCGATCTTCATACCGCCGAAGGAACGCACATTCACGTGGCCGTCTTCGCGGCGACTCCAGGGACAACCCCAGTGTTCTATCCGGGTAAGTTCCCGGCGGGCATGACTGACGAAATATTCCACAACGTCCTGTTCACACAGCCAGTCGCCACCTGCCACGGTATCGTTGAAGTGGTATTCCAGGTCGTCGTGGTCCTGTGTAACGGCAGCAGCTCCACCCTCGGCGGCGACTGTGTGACTGCGCATGGGATAAACTTTCGAGAGTAGCGTGATGTGCAGGGACGGATCGCTCTCGGCAGCCGCGATTGCAGCCCGGAGCCCGGCACCGCCGCCACCAATTATTACGAGGTCTGTTGTAATCGTTTCCACGGTTCTCTTCTTGACTGGAAGTGCAACGAACCCGCATTGTCCCATTAATGGAGTCAAATTAATCAGACATGGATCAATTCATCAAAGAAAATACGGCCCTCACGCCCCTGCCGGGGGCGATATCTGAATTGGCGAAGCCGGTGGAAATCGCACACGGAAGAGGTCTGCACGGGATTTCATTCAATTGATCCCATCAATTTTCTTATGCCCCCTGTTGAGCAGTTTTTCCCGAGTCGCTGTACATCCAGGTCCGCCGGTC
>JBEPXV010000299.1:0-3590 GCA_041641695.1 Gammaproteobacteria bacterium
TCAACCCGTATGCCCTGGTCTCGGCCAGGATGATCACCAGGGGGCGTTGCATGGATTTGTCCGGGTTTGGTTCTCGTTCCACTTGCCGATCGAAGCCGGTGAACGGCCAGGAATTTTAAGGCGGATGCTCGACGGATGAAAGGCGCTTGCGGATGGGGTGTGATCGGGGAAATGAGATCTCGCTAGCCGAAGGGAGGGCTTGCAAATGCTCCGCGGATCGGTGCACACCATCAGCAAGTTGTTGCGTACCGTCGCGGGCTGACTGAGGCACGAGCGTGGCCGTGGGGCGCAGTCCGAGCGGTGACTGCTCTAACGATTATGTCGGCTCATCTGTATCCGTATACTGTCCCCCGAATCCCGATCCAGCGAGACGTGTTCGTCTGCGCCATGTGGCTGACCGGTTTTAGAACACGGCGTCCGAGATCCCGTGCTTGCGGCACACCTCCGAGACTTTGGCGCCGGTCTCGGCCTCTTTCAGGATCGAAACGATCTGGCTTTCGGTGAATCGAGATTTCTTCATCTGGGCCTCCTGACAGGGCAAAATACTGTGACCTCAACTGCCAGAAAACTCCAGCTCCGTCCTGTGTCACATCAGGGAAAGCTTACGATATTGCTGGGTGTAGAATCAGTGGTACGCGGTTATATAGCTTACATGCTGATGGCCTACATCCCTCTACCGTCAAAGAAAGAGAAGAGCGAGCGAGTCACATCGTTCTTCTGTACTGCCCGCCGACCTCGAACATAGCCTGAGTAATCTGCCCCAACGAGCAATAGCGCACCGCATGCATCAACTCGGCGAACACGTTCTCGTTGTTCATGGCCGCCTGCCTGACCCGCTCCAGGGCCTGCTTTGAGTCTTCCGGGTCCCTGGCCTGGAACTCGCGCAGGCGCTTGAGCTGGCTTTGCTTTTCCTCCTCCGTGGATCTTGCCAGCTCTACCGGGCCGAGGTCCTGGGAGTCTTCCTTGAGGTAGGTGTTGACGCCGACGATCGGCAGGGAGCCGTCGTGCTTCTTGTGCTCGTAGTGCAGGGACTCGTCCTGGATCTTGCCGCGCTGGTAGCCGTGCTCCATGGCGCCGAGGACGCCGCCGCGCTCGGTGAGGCGCTCGAACTCCATCAGCACCGCCTCCTCGACCAGATCGGTCAGCTCCTCGATGATGAACGAGCCCTGGTTGGGGTTCTCGTTCTTCGAAAGGCCCCATTCCTTGCTGATGATGAGCTGAATGGCCACGGCCCTTCGGACCGACTCGTCCGTCGGCGTGGTGATGGCCTCGTCGTAGGCGTTGGTGTGCAGGCTGTTGCAGTGGTCGTACAGCGCGATCAGCGCCTGAAGGGTGGTGCGGATGTCGTTGAAGCTCATCTCCTGGGCGTGCAGGGAGCGGCCGGAGGTCTGGATGTGGTACTTGAGCTTCTGGGAACGCTCGTTGGCGCCGTACTTGTCGCGCATGGTCACCGCCCAGATGCGACGCGCCACCCGGCCGAGCACCGTGTACTCCGGGTCCATGCCGTTGGAGAAGAAGAACGACAGGTTGGGGGCGAAGTCGTCGATGTCCATACCGCGCGCGAGGTAGGCCTCGACATAGGTGAAGCCGTTGGCCAGGGTGAAGGCGAGCTGGGAGATCGGGTTGGCCCCCGCCTCGGCGATATGGTAGCCGGAGATGGACACCGAGTAGAAGTTCCGGACTTTGTTCTCGACGAAGTATTCCTGGATGTCGCCCATCATCTTGAGGGAGAACTCGGTGGAGAAGATGCAGGTGTTCTGGCCCTGGTCTTCTTTCAGGATATCCGCCTGCACGGTGCCGCGCACGTTCTCCAGGGCGTATTGGCGGATTGCCTCGCGCTCCTCGTGGCTCGGGGCGCGGCCGTGCTCTTCCTCGAACTTCGCGCGCTGCTGGTCAATGGCGGTGTTCAGGAACATTGCCAGGATGGTCGGCGCCGGGCCGTTGATGGTCATGGAGACCGAGGTCGTCGGGCTGCACAAGTCGAAGCCGTCGTACAGCGCCTTCATGTCCTCGAGGGTGGCGATGGACACGCCGGAGTTGCCCACCTTGCCGTAGATGTCCGGCCGCTCGTCCGGATCCCAACCATACAGGGTCACCGAGTCGAAGGCGGTGGACAGCCGCTTGGCCTCGGAGTGCGCGGACAGGTTCTTGAAGCGCCGGTTGGTGCGGAACGGGTCGCCCTCGCCGGCGAACATGCGTGTCGGGTCCTCGCCCTCGCGCTTGAGAGGGAACACGCCCGCGGTATACGGGAAGCGACCCGGGACGTTTTCCCTGAGCAGCCATCTGAGCAGCTCGCCGTGGTCCTCGTACTTCGGCAGGGACACCCGTGGGATCACCGTGCCGGACAGGGTCTTGTGCTTGAGGGGCAGCCGGAGCTCCTTGTCGCGGACCTTCATGACGAACTCTTCGCCCTGGTAGGTTTCCTGCATCTCGGGCCAGTCCTCGAGCAGCTTGAGGGACTGGCTGTCGAGCGCGTCCTCGCGCTCCTGGATGAGCGGATCGAAGGCCGATGTGTCACCGCGCGCGTCGCCGATCATGCGCTTGCTCTCGGTGAGCTGCTGGCGCTCGCGGGCGAGCTTTGCCTGCTTTTCGGCGTGGTGCAGGTAGTGGCGCACCGTGTCCGCGATCTCCGCCAGGTAGCGTTGGCGCCTGGGCGGGACGATGACGGTCTCGTCCGTCGAGTGGTGGATCTGCGGGTCGGCCAGCGTGCCCCCGGCCACGGGGTAACCGTGGCCGCCGAGCTGGCGCCTGATCTCGTGGTACAGAGCAGTGACCCCGTCGTCGTTGAAGCGCGAGGCGATGGTGCCGTAGACGGGCATCTCCTCCCAGCTCTTGCCGAACTCTTCCTTGTTGCGCTGCAACTGCTTGGCGACATCGCGCCGGGCGTCGTGGGCGCCCTTGCGGTCGAACTTGTTGATGGCCACCACGTCCGCGAAGTCCAGCATGTCGATCTTCTCGAGCTGGCTGGCGGCGCCGTATTCCGGGGTCATGACATATAAAGAGACATCCACCAGCGGTACTACCGCGGCGTCGCCCTGCCCGATACCGGGGGTCTCCACCACAATCACGTCGAAGCCGCCCAGCCGCGTGGCGTTGAGGACGTCGGTCAGGTAATCCGGCAGCTCGGCGTCGGTGCCCCGCGTCGCCAGTGAGCGCATGAAGATGTTCGGGTGGTCGATGGCGTTCATGCGGATGCGGTCGCCCAGCAAAGCGCCGCCGGTCTTGCGCCGGGAGGGATCCACCGCGAGGATGCCGATCTTGAGATTGTCGTCGCGGTCCAGGCGGAAGCGGCGGATGACCTCGTCGGTGAGAGAGGACTTGCCGGCGCCGCCGGTACCGGTGATGCCGAGCACGGGGATTTTGGCGGCGCTCTCCTCGACGGTCTTGTCGAGCTGCGCCCGGGCCAGGCTGGAGAGAGTGTCGTTCTCGATGGCGGTGATCAGGCGGGCGAGCTGGGTCCAGTCGCCTTTGGCGACGGCGCCGATGTCGGCGGGCTTGTCGACGCTGGGATCGAAGCTGACGCGCTCGATCATGTCCTCGATCATGCCCTTGAGGCCCAGGTTCTGGCCGTCGGCCGGCGAGTAGATGCG
>JBEPXV010000300.1:0-3582 GCA_041641695.1 Gammaproteobacteria bacterium
TGATCGAGATCGACGGCCTGGATCTGCAGCCCTGCGGCGGCACGCACCTCGCCAACATCAATGAGATCGGCCCGGTACGCGTGAAGAAGATCGAAAAGAAGGGCAAGCACAACCGCCGGGTTATCGTAGAGTTCGACGCCTGAGGGACTGCGCCGGGTGCAAACCCGATCTACTCGAGATCGATCGGCGGCAGGTCCCTGGTGCGTGTTTCATCACGCACGTGGAATGACACGGGCACGCGGACCTCGAGCCGCTCTCCCGGCATGTCGCCGGGGATGGCCGGGAACGGATCGCCCCGCTCCACCATCTCGGTCGCCTCACGGTCCAGCAGGGGGTAGCCGGAGCCGGACTCCAGCTCCACCGACTGCACGTTGCCATCGCGGTCGATCACGAATCGCACCACCACGTCGCCTTCCTGGCCTGCCAGGCGGGCGGCGCGCGGGTAGTGCATGTTTCTCTGCAGCCAGCCCTTGAGCACGCCCGCGTAATGGGCCGCCACGCCGCTGCCCCCGGCGCGCTCCTCGAGGTCCTGCAGCCTGACGGTCTCCGGAGCGGTCGGCTCGGTGACCTCCACATCTGTAGCCTGCTCGGCCGCCGGCGCGGGTTCCGGCGCGATTGTCACGTCCAGATCCGGTTCGGCGCCAACATCGGGCGCCACGGTCTGAATCGCCGTCCGGGGACCGTTCTGCCGGGCCGGTGCATCGGCCACGTCCTCGATGGGGGCGGGGTCGGCGGCAGCAGGCGCGGCGGACAATCCGGATTCGGCGGGACTCGGGGCGGCAGGCGCCGGCCCGGCGTCAGCCGAAGGAATTTCCCGGGGACCGGCCTCCGGTAGCTCGGGTGCCGGGGCAGCGCCGGTGAGCTCCCTGGGGACGGCATCACCGGTCTCGGTCGCCGTGTCCGTTGTCATCACGACCGGCAAATCCCCTGCTTCCACCGACTCCTCGGCCTGCTCGGGCCGGGAAGGCGCGGCTTGCGCAGGCTCCACGGACCGTTCTGGCCGGGACACCACTGCTTCCGCGGGCTCCACGGTCGGCTCCGGCGGGGACGACGCCGCTTCCACCGGCTCCGGGGATGGTTCCGGCCGGGACGAAATCTCTTCCGCCACCACGGTCTCGGCGGCCGGGGCCGGCGATTCGGCCAGTGTTTCCGAATCAGCGCCAGGCGCTTCGCTGGCGTCGATTTCGGCGGCCTGGCGAACCGGGGCGGCTTCAGGCTCGACGGTGTCCACCGGTGGCGACTCCTCGTCCCGCGCCGCCTCCGGCGCCACGGCCGCGGCGTCAGGCAGCTGCCGCGGCTCGACCGTGTCGGGGCTCACCGAGTCCGTTGGCGATGCATCGGCCGTGACCGCGGCGTCGGGCTCAGGCTCCCTGAGCGCCGCGCTGGCCGGCTCCTCGGGCTCGAGCTCCTCCGGCCGGGCTTCCGCTGTCGCCGTCACCGCCGCATCCTGTTCCAGCTCGGGCACCCGCTGCGACTCGACCGTGTCCCGCGCCGCCTGGCCCAGGGTCACCACGATCCCGTCGCCGGCGTCGTCAACCCGGGGCTGCTGAGTGGGGGAGGCAATGATCAGCCACAACGCGCCGGCCAGGTGAACGGCCACGGCGATCAGCGTAGCGACCATCCAGTGGGTGCCGGTAATGATCATCGCGATCGGTCCTGCTCGGTCAGCAGCGTAAGCTGCTCGACACCGGCCGCTCGCAGGCCCTCCATGATCCGGATCATCAGGACCGCGTCGACACGGGCATCGGCCTTGACCTGAAATGCCGCGGCAGGCCGCTCCGCCAGGATGGCGGCCACGCGCTCGGTCAGCTCGGACTCGGAAACGACGACGTGTTCCAGGGCCACCTGGCCGTCCCGGGTAAGCAGGACATTCACGCCCTCCTCCGTCGCCTCCTGATCGCTGATGGACCTGGGCGGCTGCACGTCCAGGGGCTCCGGCGACGAAATCTGACCGGCCAGCATGAAGAACACCAGCAGCAGGAATACTACATTGACCAGCGGCACGACGCTGAGCTCCGTCCGGTGCTCTTCGGTGGGGGGCGGGATTTTCATGGCTTGCTAACGGGTCAACGAGACACTTTCGGCACCCGATGACTTCAGGAGGTCCACGACCGTCACGGCCTGCTGGGCAGTCACTCCCGGGGACGGCTGCACGAGGTAGCGCCGGGGCGTCGGGGCAACCGACCAGGTGCCGACCCGCTGGGCGAGCTCGGAGCGCGACACCGGCTCCCCGTTCAGGTCGATCCCGCCGTCCGGTCCCACGCGCACCAGCGCGGCCCCGGCCTCGCCCTCCTGCGCCGGCTCGCTGTCCGCCGGCGTCAGCATCTGGATCACGCGCTCCGTGGAGAAGCTCGATGCCAGCATGAAGAATATGAGCAGAATGAAAACGACGTCGATCAGGGGTGTCAGGCTGACCAGCGGACGCCGGCTTCGTACCCGGGTGGGCTCCGCCGGTTTATCTTCGAGTTCCACGCAGACTGCCCGCGCTCATGGGCCTGGCGGGTAATTGAACGGTCCAGGTGAATACCTGGGTCACAGCGTCCTCGATGGCGTGCGCCGTCCGCTGCACGATGCGCTCGAACCAGTTAAGCATGATCAGGGCGGGCATGGCCACCACCAGGCCGGCGGCCGTAGTCAGCAGCGCTTCCCAGATGCCGCCGGACAGCACCGCAGGGTCCACCCGGTTGCCCGCCTGCTCGAGCTCCTGGAAGGCTTCGATCATCCCCAGCACGGTCCCCAGCAGGCCCAGCAACGGGCTCAGGGTGCCGATCACCTCCAGGCCGCGCAGGTGCGAGCGCATGCGCTCCAGATCCGCGCTCGCCACGCGCTGCACTTCCTCCCTGACCAGCTGCTCGTCGAGATCCTCCCGGGCATGCCCGACGATCGCCACATCCATAGCCCGGGCAACCGGGCTGCGCCGGCGGGCCAGCATACGAAGCGCCTCCTCGTAGTGGCCGGAGCGGTAGTACTTCAGCACGTGGTCGACGAAGGACTGATCGCGCACGTTCAGGGACAGGAACTGGTACGACTTCACCAGAATGATGGCCAGCGCGATGACAGACATCACCAGCAGCAGGAGCAGCACCGGGCCGCCGAGCTGCATCCATTCGCTCAGCCGTTCAATCACGGCTCGATACCCGGCCGGCCCGACTCACCCTGACTCCACTACTTGAAAAAATCAGCGCTGCTCCGGGAACCGGTCTCTATCAGTGCGAGGCAGTCGCTCCTATCCCCCTGGGCGTCGCTGCAGGCCAGTATGCCGTTCAGCAGCACCCGGTCTACCGAACCGCATGTCACGCCATCGATGTCAAACAGCTTGACGCTCGTCTTGCCGGCGGGCAGCGGCCCGCCTTCCACTGCCAGGCGACGGTTGATGACGCCTTCCGGATTGAACATCACCAGGTCGAGCTTCAGGGAACTGAATTCCAGATCCGTCCCATTCTCGAATAGCAGATAAGCCCGGCAGGCGGACTCCAGGGCCTCGAGCTTGTTCAGCTCCACCCGCAGTGTTCCGGGATCCCCGGAGGACGTTTCCTGGGCATCGGACGAAGCGGGCACCGAGGCAAACAGCACGAATACCGC
>JBEPXV010000301.1:0-3571 GCA_041641695.1 Gammaproteobacteria bacterium
CGCCACGCTTACTTTCCCCTTACGGGCCTCATATCCCTCGTGGCGACAGTGCGCGGCCACCAGCCACTCGAGATCGCAATGATCGGCAACGAAGGCATGCTCGGAGCGACGCTGGTGCTTGGAATCTCGAATGCGCCGCTGAGCGGCGTCGTGCAGGGCGAGGGGAGGGCGCTGCGAGTCAGTGTTCCAGCCCTCAGGCGCAGGCTGCGGGACAGTCCCGGCCTGGTCCGCGCGCTCAACCGATATTTGTACGTATCCATGTCGCAACTGTCTCAGACCGCCGCCTGTACGCGGTTCCACGAAGTCGAAGCCCGCCTGGTCCGCTGGCTGCTCATGACACACGATCGCGTGCAGACGGACAATTTCCACTTTACGCACCAGTCCCTCGCCGACATGCTCGGCGTGCGACGAAGTGCGGTTACCATTGCCGCCGGTGCACTTCAGAGGAAAGGGCTGGTTCGCTATGCCCGGGGCAACATTACCGTCCTCTCCCGCCGGGGGCTCGAGACTGCATCCTGCGAGTGTTACGAGGCGGTGGTGGACGACTACGCCCGTCTGCTCGCCTGAAAAGTTTTTCGTCAACCGGCAAACGTTCGAACGGACATCCTGCCGTGTATAAGATCATCCCGGCGGCATGTGCGACAGCGTACCGACGGACCCGGGAGAATACCGCATGATTCACCAACTGATGTCCGGTCTCGCAGACGAGGCTGTGAATCACGACGACCAAGGTCGCCGCCCATCAATTCCATACCTACTAAAGGTGTAATCGCATGAAGATACTAACCCGCAGCATCCTTCTCGTCGTGGCCGGATTGTCCTTGACCATGGCGGGATGCGCGACCTCGAAGAACATGGCCGCTGCGCCGACGCCGGCGCCGGTCGAAGCACCCGAAACGGTGCTGGCGCCGGAACCGGCGCCCACCTATGTGATCCAGGACGTCAATTTCGATTTCGATAAATCGAACCTGAAATCCCGCGCTACGGACACGCTCGACCATGTGGCGGCCGAGCTGCGCGCGCAGCCCGACGTGAGCTACGAGGTCGCCGGTTTCACGGACAGCGTCGGGTCCGATGCCTACAACCAGGGATTATCCGAGCGGCGTGCCGTATCGGTGCGCGACTACCTGATCAGTCGTGGCGTCGCTTCCGGGCAGTTGGGCATGAACGGTTACAGCGAGTCTCACCCGATCGCGAGCAATACCAATGCGGAGGGCCGGGCGCAGAACCGCCGGGTCGAGGTCCGACCGCTCTCGTAGCCACTGTGGCAATTCACCAGTATTCCAGCCGTGCCGGCCGAGTGCCGCCACGGCTGTTTTTACGACGGCTTCGACTGCGGGTGGAAACGCCGTCCATAGGGCTTTTTCTCCTGGCCGTCGTGTCGACGGTCATTGCGGTTCCGCCTTCGGCGTCAGCAGGAAGCTCGTCGGCGTTGTCGGTGGCCGGGGAGTCGCATGCACCAACGGCCCGACCACTGGCCCCGGACTACCGCATCCACGCAGACGGGTCGGTTACCCAGCGCGTGTGTTTTAACTGGTCGTGCAAATCGCGCCAGCGTATCACAATGACCGCCGCGGACATGGCGGAGGTTGCGAACCAGATGGCGCTGTGCCCGGGAAACAGCCTGCATGACCGCCTGCAGCGGATGCGCATCGGCATCTGGCAGATGGAGACCCTGGCGGAGAAATACCAGCCGCTGTTCGCCAACGACGAGGCCGTGAACGATCGCGACCAGGTGCTTGAAGGCCGTATGGACTGTATTGACAACACCAGCAACACGACAACCTATCTGAACGTGCTGCATGATCTCGGCCTGCTCCCGGGATGGTTGATGGAAGAGCCGAGGATACGACAACGATTCTCGGATCTGGTGCACTGGACGGCCGTGGTCGTTGACAGCCGGGATGCGGGTTCCTGGTCCGTTGATGCGTGGTTGCGTCCCAACGGTCATCTGCCCTTTGTCATGCCGTTGAAGGCCTGGAAAAGTGACAAGATTCCCTGGGATCCACCCTTCGCGGCGATGAACCCTGCTCCACGCTATAGCAGCCAGATTTGCGGAACGTGAGCAAAGACTGCTCCGAAGGCGGCCCGCATTGCGTAACGGGCCGCCTGGAGCTCGGTCGCCTACCAGCCGCCTGGCCCTGGCCCGGGTCTCGGCTGTCTCTCAAGCACCAAAGTTCCCTGCACCAAATAATCCGATCAGGCCAATGACAATCAGGTATACGGCGACGATATAGTTCAACAGCCGGGGCACGACCAGAATGAGAATGCCGGCGGCCAGAGAAACCAGGGGCGCGAGACCCAATGTGATGTTCATGACGCAGAAACTCCCGGATTGGCATCCGTCAACGCAGTGTGTGGTTTCATAACGTACGCCATCCAGCAGTCGGCCCGAATCTCAACCGTACGTTCAATCGATCGCGGCGACCGGGGCATCGCCCTGGTCCGGTCACTTGAGCTGCATGTCGTTCTCGACTGATTTCACGCCGTCCACGGCACGTGCAATCTCAACCGCCCTGTTGATGTCCGACTGTGAGCTCACAAAGCCGCTCAACTGTACTACCCCCTTGAAGGTTTCAACATTGATTTCGGCGGACTTCAAAGAAGGATCCTTGAATATAGCCGTCTTCACTCTGGCGGTGATGACGCTGTTGTCCACGTATTCACCGGTGCTTTCCTGCGTTGGCGTTGATGTGCAGCCCAGTGACAACATCAATGCAAGGGCAACCACAACGGCGGAATAGTATCTGGTTTGGTACACGTCAAATCTCCCATGAATCCAATTTGCTGATTCGCGTTCCTGCTGATTATCAGTCCCTGGCTGACATATTTACCGAATGCTCCCCGCGCGATCTGTGCGGTATCGCTCTCAGTGGGGCGGATCTACCCGGTTCCCTCGGAGTCTGTTCGATATCACACGCAGCCGGGATGACAGTTTGCTACAATATCCAGCATCAAAGACTGCCACCTACCGTGGCCGAATCCTGGAGATCGCCAAATTCATCGGCAGAGGTGCGAACGTGACAGAAGTACCGACACCGCAGCTCAACTGGCTGCTTTCCGGGGCGCCGGACGAAGTTCAGAAACGTATATTCCCGTATCTGGAAGGATCGCATCTGCCGCTCGGCAAGGTGCTGTATGAATCCGGGGATTTCACGGACTACGTCTATTTCCCGACCGACTGCATCGTGTCGCTTCTCTACGTGATGGAGGACGGTGATTCGGCCGAGATATCGGTGGTGGGCAACGAGGGGATTGTCGGCATTTCCGTGTTCATGGGCGGCGAAAGCACCCCCAGCCGGGCTATCGTGCAGAGCGCGGGCCACGCCTATCGACTGCAGTCGGAGCGGCTCAAGGAAGAATTCAACCGCGATCCCGACATGCGCCTGCTGATGCTGCGCTACACCCAGGCCCTGATCACTCAAATGGCCCAGACCGCCGTCTGCAACCGGCACCATTCCATTGACCAGCAGCTGTGCCGGTGGATCCTGCTGTCTCTGGACAGGCTGCCGACCAACCAGCTGAGCATGACCCAGGAGCTGATCGCCAACATGCTGGGCGTGCGCCGCGA
>JBEPXV010000302.1:0-3570 GCA_041641695.1 Gammaproteobacteria bacterium
TGAATGTCAAAACGCCCATACACCAAGCGACGCCGCGCGGAAAAGGAGGCGGAAACCCGGCGCCGGATCGTCGCCGCGGCGGCCGAGCTGCATGAGGAAAGGGGGCCGCGGGAAACCACCGTCAGCGCCATCGCCGAGCGTGCCGGCGTCCAACGCCTGACCGTCTATCGGCATTTCCCGGATGACCATGCGTTGTTCGAGGCATGCACGACCCATTGGCTGAGCGCGAATCCCCCTCCGGAGCCGGAGGAGTGGCTGCAACTCGATGATGCACGGGAACGAACCCGTGCGGCCCTGGGGGCCCTTTACGCGTACTTTCGCCGCACCCGTGCAATGTGGCGCCTGGCCCACCGGGACCGCGATGATGTGCCGGCCGTGCAGGCGCCGATGCGCCGGTTCGACACGCACCTGGATGAAATCAGGGAGGATCTGGTGCGGGCGTGGGCGCCGGGGCGCCGGGAGGCCGGCAGTGTGCGGGCGGTCCTGGGCCACGCCCTGAAGTTCCCGACGTGGCAGTCCCTCTACGACGAGGGGCTGTCAGATGCGCAAATGGCGGATCTCGTCGTGACCTGGCTGCGCTGCGTCGCGGCTTCGGATACGGGGGGGCGAGCCGGCTGACAGCGGGGCCCCGGGCGCAGCCGCTCCGGCCACTGCCGGCACTTGCCAACCCGCGTCGCTGGATAGATACTTCCGCCGGGAGGTACGACAAACAGAAAAGTGGCAACAGTACAGCAGATCAACCCGGAAACCGCGCGCGTCCTGGTGGTGGACGACGAAACGGACGTGCGGGACACCCTGAAGGATTATCTCGTCGCGCACGGTTATGATGTCGCCGAGGCCGACTCCGGCGAATCCATGCGCGCCGCCCTGGAGCGGGCGGTGCCGGACGTGGTGCTCCTGGATATCGGGCTGCCCGGCGAGGACGGCCTGAGCCTGGCGCGCTACCTCAGGGAGCGCTACAACCTGGCGATCATCATGGTCACCGGCGCCGGCGAGGTGGTTGACCGGATCGTCGGGCTGGAAGTCGGCGCCGACGATTATGTCTCCAAGCCGTTCGACCTGCGCGAGCTGCTGGCCAGGGTAAAAAGCGTGCTCCGGCGCTACCGGAGCGACGCCCCCGATGTCGGCGCCCGGCACGAAGCCGCCGGCGAGCAGCGCTTCCCGGTAGGGGAATGCGTCCTCGACGTCGAGTCCCGCCGGCTGCTCGGGCCGGAGGGAGACGAAGTCCCGTTGACGGCGATGGAGTTCGATCTGCTGAAGGTATTCGCCGAGCGGCCGAACCGCGTGTTGTCCCGCGACCAGTTGTTGAACCTCACCTGCAACCGGGATTGGGATCCCTATGACCGCAGCATCGATATCCGGGTGGCCCGCCTGCGGCGAAAAATCGAGCCCGATCCCGACAACCCCCGCGCCATAAAGACCATCCGCGGCCACGGCTACGTGTTCGTGCCCCCGCGCGACTGAGGCAGGGCTCGCGCCCCGCAGCCGGCCGTCGCCCGGCGCCGCGGCCCGTTCCCGTCTGTTACGGGATGGAAACAATGACAGTCCCGTCCACTGTCCGGCAACGATCCGGTAACACAACCGGCGCCGCCTGAAATTCTCCAGATACCTTTCTTCTATACCTTGCCGCATCCAGTGGAGCCGGTGTCATGGCGCTCCACCGCGTGGACGCCCGGCGTCCGATGACAACCGTCACCACAGCGAGAGCGAGGCAACGACAAATGCATTCGAGCAATCACCAGGCGGTCAGCCGCCACGAAGACGAGACCCCGGACGCGCAGTTCCGTCCCGAGCCCTTCGTCCCACAGCACGTCGACCGTATCGGCGACAGGTTTCTGGGCGAGGCCACCAATCAATCCCGGGCGGCATCGGGTATCCGGGATGAGCTGGGCGCCGCGTTCCGCAGGCTCGGTCGCGCCCTGGACGCCGGGGCCGCCTACGAGCGGGCCAGGAGCTTCTACAAGTCCAGCGGTCATCGTTGGACGCGCGGCCTGCGATAACGGTGTTGCGCCGCGGACGTCATCGTCCGCGGCGACAGGACGCCACTGAACCGACAATAGATTGAAAGGTAACTGAAATGACCAGCGAAACGACTTACAGCGATTGCGATCCCGTCGTCGAGCCATTGGCCCGGCGTGCTATCAGCTCCGGTCCTGTTTCCGCGCTTCGGCGGGCGGGGCGCCGCATACTGAAGGCGATGTTCCGGCTCCATCTGGAGCGCCAGACCACCCGCGAGCTGAGCAATCTCCCGCCCTATCTGCTCCGGGATATCGGCATGCGCGAGGAAGACATCCGTGAAGTGGCAAGCGACCTGGCCCGCGAACAGGCGGATGCCTGGGCCAGGCAGGCGCAGCGCGCCAACGGGTTCGGCGGTTGACGACCGCGGCCGGAGGACAGACCAGCGTGAGCAGCATCTCATCGAACGCCGAGCCCGCCACGCCGCCCGTTCTGCTCCTGCACTCTTCGGCAAGCTCCGGCAGGCAGTGGGACGGGCTCGTGGACGCGCTGGCGGGCGGCTCCGCGGCCATTGCACCGGATCTGTACGGGTACGGTCGGGCGCCGTCATGGACGGGGCCCGGTCCACTGAATCTGTCCGCCGAGGCCGGCCGTGTTGCCGCCGACATCCCCGCGGCCGTCCGTGAAATCCATGTGGTGGGACATTCCTACGGCGGGGCGGTCGCCCTCAGGCTGGCCGTCGAGCAGCCCTGGCGGGTGAGAAGCCTCACGCTCATCGAGCCGGTGGCGTTCCACGTCCTGCGGGAAGGCAGCCAAGCCGAACGGCGCCTGCTCGACTCGGTACACCGGATTGCCGCCAAGGTGATCAGGGGAACATTGACAGGGGACTATCACCGCGCGATGGGGCAATTCGTGGACTACTGGAACGGCACGGGTGCCTGGAAACGAACCCGGCCCGAGGTACGAGAGCGGCTGAGCCGTCATGCGCCCAAGGTCGTGCTGGACTTTCATGCCGCTATCAACGAGAACACTTCCCTGGACGGCTACCGCCGTCGGTTCGACTTTCCGGTGGCAGTACTGCGCGGCGAACTGTCGCCGGCGCCGACGCGACGCATTGCGGCGCTGTTGAGCGAACGGATACTGGGCGCCTCCCTGACGACGGTTCCCGGGGCCGGCCACATGCTGCCAATTACCCATCCGGGCCGGGTGAACGCGGCAGTCGTATCGCATATCGAGCGCAACCGGCTGCATGGTGAGAGCCGGGCGGCCTGAGTCGTTTGTCGATCCCCGCGATTGGGGCATAATGACCCGATCGCACCCCGCGGCCGTGGGCCTGAGGCGCGACAACGAACAAGCCTCCGGCACGACACCGGTTGACAACGATATCATGAGTACTACGACTTACGATCTTCCCGGCGCCGCCGCGTCCGCGGGCGCCCAGCACGAGCTGTTGAGCTTCGCCGTGACGAACTCTCAGGTCATTTTCTACGTCGCCGACGCGCAGGGCGACAATGCCGTCCGGTTCGTGAGCTCGAACGTTGCGGCCATCACCGGGCACCCGGCGGACGCATTCGTGAACGACCCGGCATTCGGCCGGCGGCACGTGCACCCCGA
>JBEPXV010000303.1:0-3542 GCA_041641695.1 Gammaproteobacteria bacterium
CTGCTGCGCGACGCCGCCCGCCGCATCGCCAACCTGCGCGCCTCGGACGAGGGCCGCGAGGGCGTATCGGCGTTCCTGGAGAAACGGCCGCCCCGGTGGCGCCCGCAATGACGACAATGAAATGTTCAAAAGGATACTGATCGCCAACCGCGGCGAGATCGCCTGCCGCGTCGCCCGCACCGCCAGGCGGCTCGGCATCCAGGCCGTGGGCGTGTACTCCGATGCCGACGCGAACGCGCTGCACACCCGCAGCATGGATCTCGCCGTGCACATCGGCCCCGCCCCCGCCCGGGAGAGCTACCTGGACGTCGAGCGCATCATGCAGGCCGCCCGCGACACCGGCTGCCAGGCCATCCATCCCGGCTACGGCTTCCTGTCCGAGAACGCCAACCTCGCCCGGGCCTGCGACGAGAACGGCATCGCCTTTGTCGGCCCGCCCGCCGGGGCCATCGAGGCCATGGGCTCGAAAATCCGCGCCAAGCGGATCATGGAGGAGTCGGGCATTCCCCTCGTGCCCGGTTACCACGGCGATGATCAGTCGCCGGAACATCTTCAAAGCGTCGCCGACGAAATCGGTTACCCGGTCCTGATCAAGGCCTCCGCCGGCGGCGGCGGCAAGGGCATGCGCGTGGTGCGGGAACCGGCCGACTTCCCGGCGGCGCTGGAGGGCGCCAGGCGCGAATCGGCCTCGGCCTTCGGCGACGACAAGGTATTGATCGAGAAGTACCTGGACCGGCCGCGCCACGTCGAGATCCAGGTATTCCGCGACAGCCACGGCAACGGCGTGCACCTGTTCGAGCGCGACTGCTCAATCCAGCGCCGCCACCAGAAGATCCTCGAGGAAGCCCCCGCTCCCGGCCTCGATGAGTCCACCCGGCAAAGCATGGGCCGGGCGGCGGTGCGCGCCGCCGACACCATCGATTATCGCGGCGCCGGGACCGTGGAGTTCATCATGGACGCCGCGGGGGAGTTCTACTTCATGGAAATGAATACGCGCCTGCAGGTGGAGCACCCGGTCACGGAGTGGGTCACGGGCCACGACCTCGTCGAGTGGCAGCTGCGGGTGGCGGCCGGTGAGCCCCTGCCCTGCGGCCAGGAAGCCCTGCAACTGCACGGCCACGCCTTCGAAGCGCGCGTCTATGCCGAGAATCCCGCCAATGGCTTTTTGCCGTCCACCGGCGTTCTGACCCTGGCCGGCTTCCCGGAGCAGGACGAGCACGTGCGCGTGGATGCCGGGGTGCAGACAGGCGACGTCGTCAGCGTGCACTACGACCCGATGATCGCCAAGATCATCACCTGGGGCCCGGACCGCCGCGCGGCCCTGGACCGCCTCCACGGGGCGCTGAGTGAAACGCGTATCGCCGGCGTGGAAACCAATATCGAATTCCTCCTGGAAGTCCTGGAACAGGAGGACGTCACCGCCGGGCGCGCGGACACGGGCTTCGTGGAACGGCATCTCGACGACCTGGTCAGGACGGAAGCGGCGTCCCCGACGGTGCTGGTGCTGGCCACGTTCCACGAGATCGCGTCACTGGCACGCCGCAATCGCCTGCATCATGACAACGATCCGTTCTCGGCTGTCGACGGCTGGCGCCCCAACCTGCCCGGAGAGCTCCGGTTCGAGTACACCGACCACGCCCGCAGCCACGAATGCCGCCTGGTGCTGGACCAGACGGGCACCCGGGTGGTGGTCGACGAGCGGACTTACCGGGTGGATGGCGAGCTGGTCGACGACGGCCGCTTGACGGCCACCATCGACGGCGTGAAGTGCCAGGCGTATGTCGTCCATCGTCCGGAACGGCTGGACGTGTTCTTCGACGGCCGACACCACGGCCTGGAGCGTCACGTGGAAGTCGTCTCCGACGCGGCGCAAGCGGACACCGGCCGGATCATCGCGCCCATGCCCGGCAAGATCACGGCGGTCAAGGTTAAGGCGGGCGACCGCGTGGCACGCGGCGCGGTGCTGCTTGTCCTGGAAGCAATGAAAATGGAGCACAGCATCGTCGCGCCCCGCGACGGCACCATCGAGCGCATCCCCCACCGTGAGGGCGACAGCGTGGCCGAAGGCGCGGAGCTTGCCGGCTACCGGGACGAATGACCGGGAGCCGGGGCCGGGCGTGATGCTATGATGCCGTAATGCTGAACCTGCCCGAATCAGTGCGTATGTTCGAGGTCGGACCGCGGGACGGCCTCCAGAACGAGCCGGCGGTGATTCCGACGGAAACCAAGATCGAGCTGATCGACATGCTTTCCGGGACCGGCCTTCGCACCATCGAGGTCGGCAGCTTCGTGTCGCCCAAGTGGGTGCCGCAGATGAGCGATACCGAGGCGGTGTTGAAGGGCATCCGGCGCCGGGAGGGCGTCGTTTACCCGGTGCTCACCCCAAATATGAAAGGCTTCGAGGCCGCGGTGAAGGCAGGCGCCGAGGAGGTGGCGGTATTCGGCGCGGCGTCCGAGGCATTCTCGCGCAAGAACATCAACTGCTCCATCGCCGAGAGCCTGGAACGTTTCGCCCCGGTATGCGAGGCGGCGAAGGAACGGAACATCCGGGTGCGGGGCTACGTGTCCTGCGTGGCGGGCTGCCCCTACGAGGGCGACGTGGATTCCCGGAAAGTCGCGGAAGTGTCCGAGGCCATTTACAACCTGGGCTGCTATGAGATCTCCCTCGGCGACACCATCGGCGTGGGTACGCCGAGAAAGGTCGAGCGCATGCTTTACACCGTCGCCGAGCGGGTCCCCACCGACAGGCTCTCGGTTCACTTCCACGACACCCACGGCCAGGCGCTCGCCAACATCCTTACGGCGCTGCAATGCGGTATCACCGGGGTCGACAGCGCGGTCTCGGGCCTCGGCGGCTGCCCGTACGCCCACGGCGCCTCCGGCAACGTCGCCACCGAGGATGTGTTGTACATGCTGAACGGCCTGGAGGTGGAAACCGCCGTGGACATGGACGCGCTGCTCGAGGCGTCGGCGTTCATATCCAGGGCGCTCGGCCGGCCGCCGGCCTCGAAGGTAGCACAGGCCATGCTGGAGAGCTGACCCGCGCGGGCGGCTTGCCCGGCGGTCCGCCCGGCGGGATACTCAGCGGTTGGTGCGACGGGGACCGGGCCGGCTTGTGGCGGTATCCTGGTTGCAATGGAACACATTCCCCGGGCAGCCGCCGTGGCGCCCGGCAGCGGGACTGCAATGCTGCGCTACCTTGGCGAACATTTCCGCGGGCGGCTGCCGCTCGCCCTTTCATTCTGGGTCAATTTCATCCTGCTCGCGGCCGTCCTGTACGCCGCGGGCGCGGTGCTTCACGACACTGCCGCCGTCGATAGCCGTTTCCTCGACGCCCTTCTGGCATTCCTCGTCCTCAACACCCTGATCTATGCGTGGCAGGTGTGCGGAGTGTGGCGCGCCTCGGAGAACGCCCTGCTGAACCACATCTGGTTCCCGTGGGCACGCGGCGCCCAGACAGTGGTCGTGCTCAGCATCCTGGTCTACCTGGGCCAGGTTTTGGGATACGCTCACCTGGTCCACCAGCAGGATCCGCGGCAGCC
>JBEPXV010000304.1:0-2239 GCA_041641695.1 Gammaproteobacteria bacterium
TCGGGGCCCCCGGTGCGTTGGTGCCTTCGTTGTTTATCTCTGGTCGGGATTCATCCCGACAAATGTCCGCAATCGGGGCACGGATTGAGTCCAGGGCACTGGCGTTCCCGGTCATGACCGCTCGGGGCCCCCGGTGCGTTGGTGCCTTCGTTGTTTATCTCTGGTCGGGATTCATCCCGACAACTGTCCGCAATCGGGGCACGGATTGAGTCCAGGGCACCTGCGTTCCCGGTCATGCCCAGTCGGGGCCCCTGTATGTTTGTGCCTTCGGCAGGTATCCCTGTCTCAGATCCTGGCGGCTGTGGTCGTCATGATTCGCGATACGACGCGCATCGCTTTTTTTGCAATGGTGGGTAATTCATAGCCGCCGGCGCTCATGGCCTGGCTGGCGTGGCGGCCTTCGTCGATCTTCATCTGCTCGACGATGCGGCGGCTGCGCCGGTCCTCGGCGGGAAGCCGCTGCAGATGGCCTTCCAGGTGGCGGACGACTTGTCGTTCCGTCTCCGCGAGGAAGCCGAGGCTCCAGCGGTCGCCGACAGCGCCGGCGAGGCCGCCCATGGTGAAAGAGCCCAGGAACCAGACCGGTGTCAGCCGGCTGCGGTGATCTTCGAGCTCGTCCAGGCGCGTCTGGCACCAGGCCAGGTGATCGTTCTCCTCGTCGGATGCCTGCTGCATGGCGCGGCGTACACGCCGGCTCCGGGCGGTCAGGCCCTGGCCCTGGTACAGCGCCTGGGCACAGACTTCCCCGGCGTGGTTGACGCGCATCAGGGACGCGCTGAGCCGGGTGTCCTCCGGCGACAATGATTCCTCGTCCAGCGCGTCCCCGGCCTCGTCGGCGGGGTAGGGCCTAGCGGCGACGGGCGTCGCGAACATGGTCCGCAGCGCCCGGTCGAGACCGATGATCACGTTGTCGATGCTGCCGATGCGGCGTTGCTGCAATTCGTGCTTACCCGGTGGCGTTGGTTACAATTTTCCCGCGAGGCTCGCCGGCGGGATATATTGACGCGGGGCTATCTTAGCAAATAACGATCCGGGAGCTGTAGCGGCCCGGTCGAGTCAGCGGAGCAATTCGCGGCTTCGCGGCGAGGTATTGAGTGATACGATTTTTCACCCTGCTGTTGTTGTGCCAGCTGGCGGGCGAGGTCTTCGTCGTCGCTTTCGAGCTGCTGATTCCCGGGCCGGTCGTGGGCATGGTGATCCTGTTCGCGGGCCTCATGGTCAAACGCGGCGTGCCCGATGATCTCGGGCGGCTGTCGGGCGGCATCCTCAAGCACCTCTCGGTGCTGTTCGTCCCGGCCGGCGTCGGCGTGATGCTCCACGTCGGCAAGCTGGGAGATGAGTGGCTGGCGGTCAGCGCGGCCCTTGTCGCCAGTGCCGCGGCGACACTGGTGGTGACCGGCCTGGTGATGCAGTGGCTGAGCGGACCGCCGGAACAATGACCTCCGGGCTGGAAGATATCTGGGTCTATCTCTCCACCAGTCCGCTGCTGCACCTCACGCTGACGCTGGCGGCCTATGTCGTCGGCGACTGGCTGTACGAGAAGTCCGGCAGGCTGCCGCTGTGCAATCCGGTGCTGCTGGCGGTAGGGATGCTGGCGGCTCTGCTGATGTTGACCGGTACGGACTACTACACGTACTTCGAGGGCGCCCAGTTCGTGCATTTCATGCTCGGGCCCGCCACGGTGGCGCTGGCGGTGCCGCTGTACCGGCAGTTCGAGAAGGTGCGCGAATCGGCCGGCGCCATCGTGGTCTCACTGCTGGCCGGCTCGGTCACCGCCATCGTGACCGCGGTGCTGGTGGCGTGGGTACTGGACGCCGCGCCGCGGACCGTGGTGTCGCTGGCGCCCAAGTCGGTGACCGCCCCGGTGGCCATGGGTATCGCGGAGAAGCTGCAGGGCCTGCCCTCCTTGACTGCCGTGTTCGTCATCACCACCGGCGTGCTCGGCGCCACCATCGCCGGCACGGTGTTTCGGGCGGCGCGGATACGCAGCGACCGCGCCCGGGGCTTCGCCCTGGGGGTTACGTCCCACGGCATCGGCACCGCTCGCGCGCTGCAGGTCAGCGAGGTGGCGGGCGCCTTCTCGGCGCTGGCCATGGGGCTGAACGCCCTGGCGACGGCGCTGCTGTTGCCGTTGCTGTACCGGTGGTTTGTGGGGTAGGAGTTGGGGCTTGAAGGGTGCCTTTCCGGGCGTTGACCCAACACCACACGGGAGCGGGCGCCGCCGGGTGCTTTTTCAGTC
>JBEPXV010000304.1:2249-3542 GCA_041641695.1 Gammaproteobacteria bacterium
CCGGCGGCGCCCTGTGATGATTCGAGGTAGGTGACAACGGTTCTCGCGGGCCTGCTTCAATTGCCGGGGTGGAAGTCAAGGCGAACAGGTCGGACGATCGCCGCTGATTTCAGGCATCGCGTATAATGCCGCGCGATCATTGATTACAGGTTTTTCATGGCAACTTATCGCATTGCGGTCATCGCGGGGGATGGCATCGGGAAGGAGGTGGTGCCGGAGGGCATGCGGGTGCTCGAGGCGGCCGGCGGGGTGTTCGGCATCGATTTCGAATGGCGGGAATTCGACTGGTCCTGCGAGCGCTATCACAAGACGGGTTCGATGATGCCGGAGGACGGCGTCGAACAGCTCAAGGGCTTCGATGCCATATTCCTGGGCGCCGTAGGCTATCCCGGCGTGCCGGATCACGTGTCGCTCTGGGGGCTGCTCATTCCCATACGCCGGGAGATGCGCCAGTACATCAACCTGCGGCCGGTGCGGCTGATGCCCGGGATTCGCACGCCGCTGCGCGACCGCGGCGCCGAGGATATCGACTTCTGGGTGGTTCGGGAGAACAACGAGGGCGAGTATTCGCAGATCGGCGGCCGGCTGTACGAAGACACCGATGCGGAGATGGTCGTCCAGGAGACGGTGTTCACCCGGAGCGGGGTGGACCGCGTGCTGCGCTATGCTTTCGAGCTGGCACAGAGCCGTCCCCGGAAACGCCTGACCTCGGCCACCAAGTCCAACGGCATCGTGTATACCATGCCCTACTGGGACGAGCGTTTCGAGGCGATGGGGGCCCGCTATCCCGATGTCGCCACCGACCAGTATCACATCGATATCCTGACCGCGCATTTCGTGCTGCATCCGGACTGGTTCGATGTCGTGGTGGGCAGCAACCTGTTCGGCGACATCCTGTCGGATCTGGGGCCCGCGGTGGCCGGCACCATCGGTATCGCCCCTTCGGCGAATATCAATCCCGAGAAGGAGTTTCCCGGCATGTTCGAGCCGGTGCACGGCTCGGCGCCGGACATCGCCGGGCGCGGCGTCGCCAACCCGGTGGGCCAGATCTGGTCGGGTGCCATGATGCTCGATCATCTCGGTGAGCGGCAGGCGGCCCGGGCCATCGAGGCGGCCATCGAGAACGCGCTCCTTGACCCGGCCTGCCACACCCCTGACATGGGCGGCACTGCCGGGACGGGCGACCTGGGCCGGGCAGTGGCGGACGCCTTGCAGCCGCCGGATTGACCGGCTGCCGCGGCGTGCTCGACGGCCAGAATTCATCGGCCGCCTGCTGTCCGTCATGCGCTTGAG
>JBEPXV010000305.1:0-3518 GCA_041641695.1 Gammaproteobacteria bacterium
CTGCGTTCAATGTTCAGGAACACGGTGGGGTCGGCCATGAAATGCTCATGGCTGAAGGGCAGAAACAGCGGTATGCCGGCGACGGGCCCCGGATCGAAAGTCAGCCAGTCAATCACCAGGTGGGAGGTGTAGCCGGCGAATCCCAGCACGCCGAGGCGGACGGCGTGTGGATGGCGGCGCCAGCGGCAGGCGGCGTATGCCACCAGGGCGAACAGCAGCGCAGCCGGAATCGAATGTGAAAATCCCCGATGGAACAGGCTGTGATCGCCCGCGAGCAGCCCGGGTATGAAATCGAAATCAGCAAGATTGGCAGCCAGCAGAATCAGCAAAAGCTCCCGGTAATCGCCGTTGCCGCCGCGGCGCGACACGAGGAATATCATCGCGCCCGTCAATGAATGCGCTGCGGGTGTAGCCAATGTTTACAGTGTTTGCCGTGTAGAAGAAGAATGAATTCCCAGTACCCGGGCTTTTTCCACTACCACAAGCTGGCGCTCGCCGTGTTCACGGTACTGGCGACGCTGTTTCTGTGGGACGTGCTTTTTTTGAACTACAGCCTCGGCGCCTTCGATATTATCCTCAACCAGCCGAGTTGGAAAGGCGAGTTCTCGTCCGGAGGCATGCATCAGCCCATACTCAGCGACTCGCCCGCGGCGCACTACCCCCAGCGGGAGCTCAACTGGGGGCACGCGAAGCTGCTCAGCAATACCGAGCTGAACCCCTACATGTTCACCGGCATGCCCTGGAATCCCCAGGGCGTCGGGGCGTTCATAACCAGCCTCCCGCAGCTGGTTCTGGGGATAAAGAACGCCATCGACTGGTCGACCTGGTTCCGGCTGATATGCGCGGGCTTTTTCATGTATCTGCTGGTCGTCGAGCTGGGACTGAGCCGCATGGCCGGGATATTCGCCGGAGTCCTCTGGACATACAGCCTGCACCAGGTTGTGTGGCTCGAGTTCCCGCAGCACCTGGCGACCCAGTTGTGGATCCCGCTGGTGTTCCTGTTCAATATACGAATACTCCGGGACGGTCCGAGTGCGGCGTCCGCGGTGGCCCTGCTGGTGGTCAACATCCTGTTCTTCACCAGCGGCTACATGCAGATCGTCCTGTACACCTACGTGACGATCGGGCTGTTCAATACCCTTTACGTGCTGGCCCATACGGGCCGGGGGCGCCTGTCCCGGGACCTGCAGCGGTGGCTGGCCGTGCACGCGGTCTATGTCGCCGCCGTCGCGGTGTGCGCGGTGGGGCTGTACGCGGAGGCCAAATACATCTCGGAAGGCCTGCGCGGCGCCCAGGAGTGGCGGGGCCGGGTGTCCGAGCTGGAGCTCGGGCTCGAGTCGGCCGTCAGGCTGTTCCTGACCTTGTTCCCGCGCTTCGACGAAGTGACCCACATGCTGACCCCGGACTACTACGGCGGCATCTGGCAGGGCCGGTACAGCTTCGAGCAGGGCAATATTGTCGAAAGCGGCCGGTATTTCGGGGTGCTCGGCCTGCTGTTCGCGATTGCCGCGCTGCCGGCGGTGTGGGGGACCCGGCACGCGCGCCTGGTGGCGGTTTTCGCCGTGGTCATGGCGGTGATCTTCTCGCTGATCTACCGCAACGAGCTCACCATCAACGCCCTTCGCCTGATCCCGTTCGCTGACAAGGGATCGTACAGCCGGTTCATCACGCTGCTGACGTTCATCGGCTGCGTGCTGGCAGCCTACGGCCTGGAGAACGTGCTCGGCAGCCGGTACAAATGGCTGTTCGCGGCGATGGCGGTGGCGTGCGCCTATGTGCTCGGCGCGGCGCTCATGCTCGATGAGCTGGCCTTCACCAGGCTGTGGTACCCGGCGATGTTCGCCGCGGGTCTGGCCGCCGTCATCATCGCGCGCCACCTGTTCGACGTTCACTGGCGGGTGATCGGCTGGCTGGTGGTGGCGGTGAGCGCCGCGGATCTGTTCGCCGCCGGCTACGGGTTCAACACGCGCATGGAGAACGAGCGGCTGTTCCCGCGCAACAACACGATCAAGTTTCTGCTCAACGATCCGGAGCCGTACCGGGTCGCAGTGGTATCCGACAGGCCCCTGTACCACCCCAACATCCTGTCGTATTACGATATACCGGTGGTGGAAGGCTACCTTACCGTGCTGCCCATCGCCTACGCCGAGTACATCAAGGAGCTGTTTCCAAAAGCCCACGTGACCCGAAACGGCATACTTTTCATACTGGAGCCGAATGTGGAGGCGCTGCGCCAGATGAACGTGAAGTACGTGCTCAGCGACAAGCCGCTGCACGAGACCCGCGAGGGGCTCGAGCAGGTCATAGACAGCAACAACCACACTATTTACCGAGTCCGTGATCACCTGCCGAGGGTGTTCTGCGCCAGCGACGTGTTCCACGTGGCCGATACCGGCCAGCATCTGCAGGTGTATGCCGGGCGGCTGGACCGCTTCAGCGAGCCCCTGGTGGTGGCGGGCGACGCCGATCGTGTGAGCTACGCGGGGGACTGCCGGGTCCGGAACCTGGAGGTGTTCACCCACGGCCTGCGGGCGGAGGTCGAGTCCGACGAGCCAAGGTTTCTGGCGGTTCCCTATGCCTTCAACGAGAACTGGAACGCCGCCGTCAACGGCGAACCCGCGGAGCTGATCAAGGCCAACGGCTATCACATGGCGGTCGAGGTGCCGGCGGGGTCGTCCATGCTGGAAATCCATTACCGCAACCCGTTGAACAGATTGTCCGCGTTGGTACTGATTGCCGCCTTCACCGGTGTGCTGGTGTTCGCCTGGCGCGCCCGGCGGGCAGCGGGTACGCTGCGGGTTGCGCTGGCGGTCGCCGCGGTGGTGGTGATCGGCAAGTCCCTGTTGTTCCTGCCGCCGGTGCGCAACAACGAGATCCTCGAGCGTGAGCCCCTGGCGGAGAAGCTGGAGGTCCACCGGCAGGGGGCGGGCCGCACGGAGCGGGAGCTGCTCAGCAGCCGGATACACGCGGATCAGCCGGTGATTCTGCCGCTGGGGATCGAGTCCGAGGGGTTGACGAGCATCTCGCTGCTGGCCGGCACGTTCCACCAGCCGCGCCTGGAGCAGGCCGTCACAGTGGAGATACTGGACGAAGCCGGCAACGTGCTGGTGGAAAGACGGATCGATGGCGGGCGGGTCGGCAACAACAGCTGGTTCACGGTGCGCTTTCCGCCCATCGAGCGGGAGACGGCGCTCAGCGTACGGGTCAGCACCCGCGAGCCGGACGTGAACAAGTCCTTCGTATTGTGGTTGGACGCGGACGGCCGGGTCTGCGTGCAGAGCTTCTATCGCCTGGACACGTAGCCATGGACACCGGAAAGCGATGAACATTCTGCTGATTGCGCCGCATCCGTTCTACCAGGACCGCGGCACCCCGATCGCCGTGGACATGCTGCTCCAGGCCCTGGCAGCGGACGGTCACCGGGTGGATGTATGCACGTTCCCGGAAGGGGAAACCCGGAGCTATCCCGGTGTCACCATCCACCGGGCGCGGCCCTGGGGTCGCGTGGTCAATGTCGC
>JBEPXV010000306.1:0-3508 GCA_041641695.1 Gammaproteobacteria bacterium
ATGAGCGGGACCCTGCTGGTGCTGGCCGCCCGCACCCCCGGCTCCACGCCCGCGGCGGTGCGCTACCTGGTCTTCCAGGTGGCCGCCGGCCTGACGCTGCTGGCGGGCATCCTGACCCTGGGCGGGACCACCGGCGACTGGCGTTTCGGCCATGTCGGCCTGGCGGCGCCGGGCGGCTGGCTGATCCTTCTGGCCTTCGGCATCAAATCCGGCTTCCCCCTGCTGCACAACTGGATCACGGACGGCTATCCGAAAGCCTCCCTGACCGGCCTCGCGGTGCTGGCGGTGGTCACCACCAAAGTGGGCATCTACGGGCTGGCACGGGCTTTCGCCGGGGAAGACATCCTGGTGGCCATCGGGACCGTCATGGCCCTGTGGCCGCTGTTCTATACCCTGGTGGAGAACGACCTGCGGCGGGTCCTGGCCTACTCGATGATGGTCCAGCTCGGGCTGATGGTGGCCGCCGTCGGCGTGGGCTCCGCGGCAGCCCTGGACGGCGTCGCCCTGCACATCGTCATGGACGTGCTGTTCAAGATGGTTCTGTTCATGGCGCTGGGGGTGGTGGCGCTGCGGCTGGGCACCACCCGGGGCGACCGCCTGGGGGGGCTGTGGCGGACCATGCCCCTGACCACCGTCTGCGTAACGGTGGCGGTCGCGGCCAACTCGGCGCTGCCCCTGACCGGCGGTTTCATCAGCAAGAAAGTGGTGCTTGCGGCGATCGAGCACAGCGATGTGCCGGCGGCGGTCTGGCTGTTCCTGGTCAGCACTTCTGCCCTGGGGATTCTGTACGCGGGCGTACGCATCCTTTGGCAGGGATTTCTCAGGCCCGCCGCCCGGGATCACGGCGAAATCCGGGACGCGCCCTGGCCAATGGCCGTGGCCATGCTGATACCGGTCGCAATCCTGTTGCTGAGCGGCGTCTTTCCCGGGCTCACGGACCCGCTGCGTCCCCACGGCACCGACTACTGGCCGCTGCATCCCGGAAAGGCGGTCGATCAGGCACAGATGCTGTTGTTCGCGGTGCTGGTCTATGCGCTGCTGGCACGGGCCGGCTTCGGCCTGCCGGAACCACGCCCCGCCGTATGGCTGGACGCCGAGTGGCTGTACCGCCGTGGCCTGCCGGCCGCCGCCCGGGGCGTGCACGCCGTCCTGGCCCGTTGGCGCGATGCGGCGCTGCCACTTCTGGACAGGCTGTTCCGGGCCATCGCCGGCGACGGCTGGCTGGGCGCCACGCTTGGCCGCACCTGGCCGACGGGCTCCATGGCGCTGTGGGTTGCCATCCTGCTGGCCGTCCTGCTGCTGTTCGGCATCGAGGAATAAGCCGCAGCAACGATAACCGGGTCCAACCGTGGTTACTTTCCGCGCACCGCGTCGAGCCAGCGCCGCAGTCGTGTGGTCGTGCCTGTCGGAGCGGTGCTGATACGCAGGGGCGTGGCCAGGGAGTCGCGCAGGCCCGGCACCATCCCGACCTGCTGAATCGGGGTGCGCGGCTTCCGGTTTTCCGCGCCGGCGGGGCGCGCGGAAGGCGCGGCGACGAGGATCCGGCGACGCTCCGGATCATCCCAGCGGGTGCTGTCGGAATGACGCAGGTCCGGGTATTGGTCCAGTGCCTGGTGCCGGTATATGCCGGTGCGCTCCAGATTGGTGCCGCGGACGTCCGCATTGGGGTATGTGGAGCCCTGGATCCGGGCCGCCCACAGCTCACCTTCGGTGAATGCCGCATTGCTCATGTCGCATTGCATGATGCTGGCATACGGCATACTGACACCGCGCAGGTCCACATGGGTCAGGCTGGCGCCGCGGAACAGGACGTCCGCGAGGACCGCGGACTCGAAGCTGGCGTGGTCGAGAACCGCGCCGGTGAAGTCCACGTGTGAAAGATCGGCGCGCTCGGCGCGCACCCCGATGAGGATGGTGCCGCTCAGATTGGCGCCCACCAGTTGCGTGCGCTCCAGTTTCGCCTCCCCGAGCCGGGCGCCGGCCAGGTCCGCGGCGAACAGTTTCGCCCCGACGAGATTCGCCAGGCTCAGGTTGGCGCCCTGCAGCCGGGCGCCGGAAAGGTTGGCGCCCCGAAGGTCCGCCTCGTACAGGTCGGCGTGCCGGAAGTCCGCGCTGTTGCCGTCCGCATCGCACAACCGGGCGCCGGACAGCGTGGCGCCGGCCAGCCGGGCTCCGGACAGCCGCACGCCTCGCAGATCCGCGTTGGTCAGGTCGGCGTTGGAAAGGTCCGCGCCGAACAACCGGGCGCCGCACAGCCGTGACCGGAACAGGTCGGCGCCGGTGAGATCGGCGCCCGTCAGGTCCGCTTCCGTCAGATCGACCCGGGCAAGGTCCGCGCCGGACAGGTCTGCGCCCGCGAGACGCGCGCCCGAGAGGTTGAACCCGGCCAGCTCGGCGCGGCCCAGGTTTCCGCCCGGGCGCTGGTTGCGAGTCTGTTCCATCGCCGCGGCCCGCGCCGCGGATCTTGCGGGCGTCAAGGCCCGCTACCCGTCGACCCGTCCTCCCGGACCTCCAGCCGGCGCCATTGGCAGCCGGCCTGCGACTCCCTTTCCAGCCGCTCCAGCCATTGCTCGTGCCGGGCGAGCTCGTCCGGGTTGGCGTAGACGATTTTCAACGGCGCCGCCGATTCCGTGGTATCGCCGGCTCGCGGCGATCCGGGCGCCGCGGGCGCCGGGTTGTCCAGCAACAGTGCGGTCTGGCCGCCGGTCATCGCCAGATACACGTCCGCCAGAATCTCGGCGTCCAGGAGCGCGCCGTGCAGCGTGCGCTGGGTATTGTCGATGTAGTAGCGCTGGCACAGTGAATTCAGGTCGTTGCGCTGGCCGGGATGTGCCTGGCGCGCCATCCTGAGCGTGTCCACGACGCTGCAATGATCGGTGATCACCCCGAGCTCCGGGCCAATCCGCGCCAGCTCATGATTCAGAAAATTGGTGTCGAAGTCCGCGTTATGGATGATCAGCTCGGCGTCCTTGAGATAAGCCAGGATATCCCCTGCGATCTCGGCGAAGCGCGGCTTGTCAGCCAGGAACTCGTTGGTAATGCCGTGAACATCGAGCGCCCCCTCGTCTATCTCCCGTTCCGGATTGCAGTAGGCCTGGTAGTCGTTGTTGGTGCGGCGGCGGTTGATCAGCTCAACGCAGCCGATCTCGATGATACGATGCCCGTCCGCCGGGTCCAGGCCGGTGGTCTCGGTGTCCAGAACGATCTGTCTCACTGCGCTCATAGCATCTCGTCGATGGCGCGGTTGGCCAGCTCGTCCGCGCGTTCGTTTTCCGGATGGCCGGAATGGCCCTTGACCCAGATCCATTCCACCTGGTGGCGCGAGGTCTCTTCATCCAGGGTCCGCCAGAGCTCCTGGTTCTTCACATCCTTGCGTCCCGCCGTCTTCCAGCCGCGGCGCTTCCAGCCGTTGATCCACTCGGTGATGCCCTGGCGCAGATACTGTGAATCGGTATGCAGCCTGACCCGGCATGGCCGCTTCAGGGCCCGCAGCGCCTCGATGGCGGCG
>JBEPXV010000307.1:0-3493 GCA_041641695.1 Gammaproteobacteria bacterium
CCATCATGGGCGTGCACAATTCCACGGGCTGCGTGCCGATCCTGCGCTACGGCTCCAGCGAGCAGAAGGAGAGATACCTGAAGCCCATGGCCCGCGGCGAGCTGCTGGCCTGCTTCTGCCTGACCGAGCCCCAGGCCGGCTCCGAGGCCTCCAATCTCAAGACCCGCGCCGTGCGCGATGGCGATCACTACGTCCTCAACGGCACCAAGCAGTTCATCACCAGCGGCGCCAACGCCGATATCGCCATCGTCTTCGCGGTCACCGACCCGGAAGCGGGCCGCAAGGGCATTACCGCATTCATCGTCCCCACCGACACGCCGGGATACGAAGTCGCCGGGGTCGAGGACAAGCTGGGACAGAAAGCCTCGGACACCGCCCAGCTCGTGTTCCGGGACATGCGCGTGCCCGAGGCGAACCGGCTGGGGGAGGAAGGCGGCGGCTATCGCATCGCCCTGTCCAACCTGGAAGGCGGCCGCATCGGCATCGCCGCCCAGGCCATTGGCATGGCACGGGCCGCCTTCGAGGCGGCGCGCGGCTACGCGAAGGAACGCATCGCCTTCGGCAAGCCCATCATCGAGCACCAGGCCGTAGCCTTCCGGCTCGCTGACATGGCGACCCGGATCGAGGCCGCCCGGCACATGGCGCTGCACGCCGCCGACCTGCGCGACCGCGGCGAGCCGTGCCTGAAGGAGGCCTCCATGGCCAAGCTGTTCGCCTCGGAGATGGCCGAGCAGGTCTGCTCGGACGCCATCCAGATCCACGGCGGCTACGGCTACCTGCGGGATTTCCCCGTCGAACGCATTTACCGCGACGTGCGGGTGTGCCAGATCTACGAGGGCACCAGCGACGTGCAGCGGATGGTCATCAGCCGCAGTCTGGCGGGGGAGCAGTAGGGAGAGGTATAACGACCATGACCGTACTACGCTCCAACCTCGATACCCGCGGCGACGAGTTCCAGGCCAACCATGCCCACATGCAGGCGCTGGTGGACGACCTGCGCGAAAAGGCGGCGCAGATCGCCCTCGGCGGCGGTGAGCGAGCGCGGGAGAAGCACCTGGCCCGCGACAAGCTGCTGCCCCGGGAGCGCATCCAGGCGCTGCTGGACGTCGGCGCGCCGTTCCTCGAGCTGTCGCAGTTCGCGGCCTGGGGTATATACGACGATCCGATACCCGCCGCGGGCGTGATCACCGGCATAGGCCGCATCCACGGCCGTGAATGCATGATCGTCGCCAACGACGCCACCGTTAAAGGCGGCAGCTACTCGGCCTATACCGTGAAGAAGCACGTCCGTGCCCAGGAGATTGCCGAGCAGAACCGCCTGCCCTGCGTCTACCTGGTCGACTCCGGCGGCGCATACCTGCCCGAGCAGGACCAGGTGTTCCCGGACCGCGACCACTTCGGGCGGATCTTCTTCAACCAGGCCAACATGTCGGCCAAGGGCATTCCGCAGATCGCGGTGGTGATGGGATCGTGCACCGCCGGCGGCGCCTATGTGCCGGCGATGGCGGACGAGAGCATCATCGTCAAGGAGCAGGGCACCATCTTCCTGGGCGGGCCGCCGCTGGTGAAGGCCGCCACCGGCGAGACCGTCACCGCCGAGGAGCTGGGCGGCGCCGACGTCCATGCCCGCACCTCGGGGGTCGTCGACCACTACGCCAACGACGACCGCCACGCCCTCGGCATTGCCCGCCGGATCGTCGCCAATCTGAACACCCGCAAGCGCCACGCGCTGGACGTGCGCGAGCCGCGCGAGCCGGTCCTGGATCCGGAAGAGATCTACGGCGTGATCCCGGACGATACGCGCAAGCCCTACGACATCCGCGAGGTCATCGGCCGGATCGTCGACGCCAGCGAGCTCGACGAGTTCAAGCAGCTCTATGGCACGACCCTGGTCTGCGGCTTCACCCATATCCACGGCTACCCGGTGGGCATCGTCGCCAACAACGGCATTCTGTTCTCGGAGTCGGCGCTGAAGGGCGCGCATTTCATCGAGCTGTGCTGCCAGCGCAAAATCCCGCTGGTGTTCCTGCAGAACATCACCGGCTTCATGGTCGGAAAGAAGTACGAGGCCGGCGGCATCGCCCGCGACGGCGCCAAGCTGGTCACCGCCGTGGCCACCGCGCAGGTGCCGAAGCTCACGGTGATTGTCGGCGGCAGCTTCGGCGCCGGCAACTACGGCATGTGCGGCCGCGCGTACAACCCGCGGTTCCTGTGGATGTGGCCGAACGCCCGCATCTCCGTCATGGGCGGGCAGCAGGCGGCCAACGTGCTGGCCCAGGTACGCCGGGACAACCTGGAAGCGCAGGGCAAGGAATGGCCCGCCGAGGAGGAGGAAGCGTTCAAGCAGCCGATACTGGAGCAATACGAGCACCAGGGCCATCCCTACTACGCCAGCGCCAGGATCTGGGACGACGGCATCATCGATCCGCGGGACACGCGACGAGTGCTGGGGCTGGGGCTGTCGGCGGCCTTGAACGCGCCCGTGGAAGAGACCCGCTTCGGCGTGTTCAGGATGTAAGGACCGCATGATGTCGGCACAATGGGGGCATTGCGAGCAGCGGCTCGACATGCAAAAAGGCGTTGCAGTCCGGCACCGGCCCGTCACTCTGAAGCCCGACTGGCAGTGCAGAACGGGGTCATTGCGAGGAGCCGAAAGCGACGAAGCAATCCATCCGGAACGAATACGATCAGCCAGTCATGATTGACCTCGACACAAGCCCAAACGGCATCGCCACCATCACGCTCAACCGCGCCGAGAAGCACAACGCCTTCGACGACGAGCTGATCGCCGAGCTCGACCGCGCCCTGCAGCAGGTCGAGAACGATGACACAGTGCGCCTGGTGGTGCTGGCCGCCAACGGCAAGAGCTTCTCGGCCGGCGCCGACCTCAACTGGATGCGGCGCATGGCGGACTACTCCGAGGACGACAACTTCGACGACGCCATGCGGCTGGCCGACATGCTCCAGCAGCTGGACGAGCTGCGCAAACCGACCATCGCCCGGGTCCAGGGCCACGCCTTCGGCGGCGGCGTCGGCCTGGTGGCCTGTTGCGATATCGCCGTCGCCGCGGAGCCGGCGAAGTTCTGCCTTTCGGAGGTCCGGCTCGGCCTGATGCCGTCCATCATCAGCCCCTTCGTGGTCCGCGCCATCGGCGCCCGCGAGGCGCGGCGCTACTTCCAGACCGCCGAGCGCTTCGACGCCGCGGAAGCCCTGCGCATCGGCCTGGTCCATCGCACCGTCGCCCCGGACGATCTGGACGAGGTCACCGGCGCGATCGTCGACGCCCTGCTCCAGGGCGGCCCGAAGGCCCAGGCCGCCACCAAGGACTTCATCGCCCTCAACGACGCCTTGCCCATCAACAAGGAACTGCTGCGCGACGCCGCCCGCCGCATCGCCAACCTGCGCGCCTCGGACGAGGGCCGCGAGGGCGTATCGGCGTTCCTGGAGAAACGGCCGCCCCGGTGGCGCCCGCAATGACGACAATGAAATGTTC
>JBEPXV010000308.1:0-3485 GCA_041641695.1 Gammaproteobacteria bacterium
TCGGCCCGGCGGTCCTGGGCGGTGTGGTAATGGGCGCCTTCCTGGCGTTCTACGCGTTTCTCGGCTTCGAGGACATGGTGAATCTGGCCGAAGAGGCGGAGAACCCCGAGCGGGACATGCCGGCCGCCATCGTTATCGCCCTGCTGGTGTCCACGGTGTTCTATGCCCTGACTGTTTGGGCGGCCCTGGCATACATGACGCCCGCCGCGCTGGATGCGAGCGCCGCACCGATCGCCGATCTGTACCAGAGCATCACCGGCAGCGATCCGGTCGTGCTGACGCTGGTGGCCATGTTCGCGGTGATCAACGGAGCCCTGGTGCAAATCATCATGGTCAGCCGGCTGTTGTACGGGATGGGCAAACGCTCCCGCCTGCTGCGGCCGTTATCCGCGGTCAACCCGCGAACCCGCACCCCGGCACGGGCGACCGTGGTGGTAGCCGGCATCGTGCTGGCACTCGCCCTGTGGCTGCCGGTACGGACCCTGGCGGAATACACCAGCGGCCTGGTGTTGCTGGTATTCATTCTCGTCAACAGCTCCCTGATCGCGGTGAAGCGGGCGCGGCCCGTCGAGCCCGGCGTTCGTATGGTGCCGATATGGGTGCCGTGGGCGGGCATTGCCACCACGATTTCATTGCTCGCCTATGTGTGGTGGAATGAGCTGTTCGTGTGAATACAAATTTATTGTGTGTCGATGAGCACCGGGAAATCCCAACGGTTTCGTGCCCTGATCCAGAGACGACTGTCCGAGCTCACGGCTGCCGACGCATTGAAGCGCAGCGAGGCCCGCCCCGTGGAGCTGGACCAGAGCCGGGTGGGGCGCCTGAGCCGGCAGGACGCGCTGCAGTCCCAGGCGCTGTCCGTCGCCGCGCTGGAGCGCAACCGTGCGGAGATTGGTCGACTGCACCGGGCATTGACGAGAATCGACGACGAAGACTATGGGTGGTGCGAGGAATGCGGCGCGCCGATTCCCGACGCCCGCCTGGAGATCGACCCCGCAGCGGATTACTGCGTTTCATGCGCGCAGAAGCTCGAAGCGTAACGATACGGAGGCCGCGTGAGTTGCCGGGTCACTGATCGGCGCTGCCGGCGCTTCCCTGGCAGTCGGCGCAGCGGCCGTGAATCTCTATGGTCTGATCGCTGGTGGTGAAGCCGAGCTCGGCGGCGTGGCGCAGGATCTGCCGGTTCAGGCCGGCATCCTCGACCTCGGCGACGCGGCGGCAGCGGTCGCAGATAAAGAACTGGCCGGCGTGGGACGACTCGGGATCCGCGCAGCCGACGAAGGCATTCAGCGACTCGATGCGGTGAATCAGGCCCGCCTGGTGCAGGAACTCGAGGGCCCGGTAAGCCGTCGGCGGTGCGGGGCGGTGGCCGAGTCGGCGCAGGCCGTCCATGACGTCGTAAGCACCCACGGGCTTGTGGCTGCGCCAGACGAGCTCGAGGGTGTTGCGGCGCAGGGCCGTGAACCGCAGGCCGTGGGACCGGCAAACGCGCTCGGCATTCTCCAGCGCCCGGGTGAGGCACCGGTCATGATCGTGCCCGCCATGGAAGGGTGCAATGACGCGAATACTCATCAGCAGCGGCGGCCGGCGGGGTTCACAGGTATCCCCATGTTTTGAGCCGCTCATGGGAATACTCGGCGGCCTTGCCCCGGTTTACCTGCTGCAGGTAGCGGTAGTACTCCTCGGCCGCCGCCCGGTTCTGACCCATGTTCTCGAGCGTGTAACCCTTGAGAAACACCGTGTTGGGATTGCCCGGGAGGAGCCGTTCGTAGCGGTCGAACTGCTCGTAGGCCGCGTCGAAGTTGCCGGCGTGGAGCTCGGTCAGGCCGGTGAGATGGCGGGCCTGCGCTTCCTGGGGATAGATATTCGTCGCCCGCTCGAACCAGCGGTTCGCCTCGCGCGGTTTCTCCTGGGCCAGCAGGCTCTTGCCCAGCAGAACGTTCCCCGTGTAGTCATCGGGTGCGATGTCCACGGCGGAGCGAAAAAGCCGTTCCGCCGCGTTATAGGACTTCCGGCCCATTTCCCGTTCCCCCTTCTGCTGCTCCAGGATGGTCGGCTTGAGGCGGTGGATCGGCGCGGTCTCGTCCATGAAACGCTCGCGGTAAAAGGGCGCGTCCCGGTACTCGGCGTATTGCTCGGCGGCACGCCGGCGCGCGGTCTGGTAGCGCTCCTCGCTGGGAGGATGCGTCGAGAACATCAGGTCCATGGCGGACGGGTTGCTCTTGTTCTTTGAGCGCAGCACGTCCATGAGGCCCGCCATGCCTTCCGGGTTGTGGCCGGTCCGGGCCATGTACTGCATGCCCAGTTCGTCGCTTTCCCGCTCGTTGTTGCGGCTGTAATGGGCGAGCAGAGCCCCGGCCCCGAGGGAGCCGAGGCCGGCCACGACATTGCCCAGCCCCGGGTCCCTGGTGCTGGCGTACAGCGAGCCGCCCACCACGGCGGCCTGGGCCACCATGGTCCTGCCGGCCTGCTCGGCGGCGTGGCGGGCCGCGACGTGGCCGACTTCATGCCCGAGAAGGCTGGCCAGCTCCGCCTCGTTCTCGGTTTCGATCAGGATGCCCCGCGTCAGCCCGATGCTGCCGCCGGGAAAGGCGTAGGCGTTGACGTGATTGGCATTCACCGTGCGGAACGAGTAGGGCATGTCGGGACGGTGGGAGACGTCGGCCAGCTGTTTCCCGACGCCGGACACGTAGCCGTTCACGGCATCGTTCTGGACGGGGCCGTAGTCAGCCGAGAACTGGTGCGGGGACTGCTGCCGGTCGACGCCGATCTCCTGGGCCTGGGACATGCCGACCAGGACCGTTTCGCCCGTGACCGGGTCGGTGGCGCAGCCATGCATGACGCCGGTGCTCAGACCCACGCCAGCGGCCGACATGAGCCACAGGAACCGGCGGCGGTCGATGCCCCGGGAACGAAACACGGCGGGGGGATGTCGGAAACCTGGATGGTGTCGGTTCATCTGACGCTTCTCGCAGTAGTCGGTTGAGTCAAGTGAAACGGATTTTCGGTCCCGGGTCCAGTCCCCGGCGGGGCCCGCCGGGAATGAGATATAATGCTGAACCGCGATTCCGCGGATGCGGCGCGGGCGGCCGACCAGCTTCGACGTCCCGGCGCCCCCCCGCTGGTTGTACTGCTCCAGATTGCCACAGAGGTGAATTTCAGTGCCGGATATTGTAGAAGTCGATGACGAAGTGGAGGAAGTGTCCTGCGACGGCGGCAAGACCTTCGGCCATCCCCGGATTTACATGGTGCTCGGCGACGACGGCGCCGCGGAATGTTATTACTGCGGCCGCCGATTCGTGCGCAGAAGCGCCCGGACAGGCGAAACGAAGGATGACGCGGCCTGACAACCCCATGACGCGGGTCCTGTCGCGGACGGCGATGCTGCTGATACGCGTCTATCGCTACGTCCTCTCGCCGTTGATCGGTCCGAGCTGTCGTCACCTGCCGACCTGTTCGGATTACGCTGAGGAGGCGATACACCG
>JBEPXV010000309.1:0-3481 GCA_041641695.1 Gammaproteobacteria bacterium
CGCTGACGGTGGTTTCCCGCGGCCCCCTTTCCTCATGCAGCTCGGCCGCCGCGGCGACGATCCGGCGCCGGGTTTCCGCCTCCTTTTCCGCGCGGCGTCGCTTGGTGTATGGGCGTTTTGACATTCACTAACCATATATGTTTATTAAACTATTGACAATCTATTTTTGATGGCTTAGATTAATTTTTCATTAACCGTTTATGTTTAGTGAAATAGGGGAGATCGACCAGTAATGAAAAACCCGACCATGTTCGAAACACGGCGCGTGGCACCGGACACAGATATTCTTTGCGCCT
Source organism: Gammaproteobacteria bacterium (assembly GCA_041641695.1). Lineage (GTDB taxonomy): Bacteria > Pseudomonadota > Gammaproteobacteria > Arenicellales > JAANXG01 > JAANXG01. The sequence continues at coordinate 297 of JBEPXV010000309.1, forward strand.
ACATGCCAATTCCCGGCTACGGCATCCTGCCGGTGAACGCCTACGTGATACACGGTCCGCAGCCGGTCCTGGTGGACACTGGGCTCGCCGCGCTTCGGGAGCCGTTCCTGGCCGCCCTGTCCGGGGTCATCGACCCGGCGGCGCTAAGCTGGATCTGGATTACCCACATGGACGCGGATCATGTCGGCAACCTGCAGGCCGTGCTGGACCGGGCCCCGGAAGCGCGGGTGGTGACGACTTATCTGGGCATGGGCAAGATGGGCCTGCTCGGCCTGCCGGTGGAACGGGCCTGGCTGCTGAATCCGGGGCAATACCTGGACACCGGCCGGGACCGGCTCAAGGCGGTGGTACCGCCGATCTTCGATGCCCCGGAAACCACCGGCCTGTACGACACGCGGTCGCGGGCTCTGTTCAGCGCCGATTGCTTCGGCGCACTCATGGCGGAACCGGTGGAGGCGGCCTCGGCCATGACGCCCGCTACACTGCGCCACGGGATGGTGACCTGGGCAACCGTGGACGCGCCCTGGCTGTCCCTCGTCGACGGCGGCCGCCTGGAGTCCGTCATGGACGGCATCCGGCGACTCGAGCCCGAAGTCATCCTCGGGAGCCACCTGCCGCCGGCGCGCGGCATCACCGGCGCCCTGCTCGACAATCTGGACACCGCCCGGACTGCGCCGCGATTCGAGGGCCCCGACCAGACTGCTCTGGAGAGCGCGATGAGCGGCCAGGCAGCGTGACCCACGCCCCCCGGGCCGGGATGACTCGGCCCCGGGGGGCCATTCGGCGTCGAGGGAAGAGCGCGTCCGGCGCCGCCCTCCCCGGTCGCTGCGCATTGTTACGCCGCGAGCTCCCCGGCAATCCGGGCAATCCAGTCGGCCGTGGCGTGGGCTTCGACTTCGGCTTCACGAACCAGTTGGTCGAAATGACCGGTCAAGGCCTGAACCTGCTGGCGGTCGCGAAATACCATGTAGAACTGACCCACGTACACGGTGGCCAGCAGCGGGCCGTATATCGCCAGGGGCGAGCTGTAGATTTTCTTGGAGTCGAACAGGTACAGACGCAGCGACGGGTAGTATTCGCGACACATCCGCTCGATGTGCTGGAGCTGGATCCGCCGGTCAGCCGCCGACAGGCCCTGCCAGTAGCCTTCCCCGCGGGCGAAGGTCTCCAGCACGTCTACACGCGTGCACATCTCGACGTCGGAGCCGGGCGCCCGGATATGGTCCAGGGTGTCCCGCATGGACACGATTGCCTGCTCGGGCGTCTTGCCGAGGAATGCCCGGTACTCGTGGTCCAGCACGGCCTCCGTCTTCAGGCCATCCGGGAGCGAGGCCGGCACGTAGCGGATTTTGTAGCCGGCCGCCTCCCGGTGGCAGTTCTGTATGAACTCGTCGGCCGGCGTGCGCGCGGCCCGCTTGAACTGGAAAGACGCCGACAGGATATCGGCGGCGCGCTCGTGGCGATCGGACAATCCCAGCAGCCAGTCCGTGCTGACCCCCAGTTCCTCGGCGCATTGCGCCGCCAGGTGGATGTTCGGCAGGCGCGGATCGTCCGAATTGAGGATCTGCGTCAGGGTGGACCGGTCGAAGCCTGTCGAGCGCGCCAGTGCGCTGCGGCTCGAGTCGGCGCTGCGAATGGCCTTGCTCAGGCGGTCGCGGAATATCCGGGCTCGTTCGCGCTTGTCCATGATCAGGCATTTTTCCTTATTTGTTTAATTTATTCAACATTCAGCGCTTTTAATTTACAAACCACCGAATTGTGCAACAGCTTGGGCAATCGTATGCTTGCAGCCCGATCACAACAACTGGCTGAACTCCATGGAGAGCCCGACCCGCACAATCGCCAAAGCCGTTTCCTGGCAGCTGCTGGGGCTGTTTTCCATGACGTTGATCGGCTACCTGTTCACGGGCTCGGTGACCGCCGCCGGCTCCCTGGCCGTCGTCACCACCCTTATCGGCGCCGTGTGCTACGTCCTGCACGAACGGGTCTGGAACCGCATCTCATGGGGCCGCGTCGACTCCCTGGGCACGACATCGCGCTGAAACCGGCCGCGCGGCGTTTTCGATACAATTCCCGGCTGACGTCTGTATACCTGCGGCCGCCACCGCCGCGCGTGTAACCGTTTCCGCCAATGGTCGCCCCCGGCTTGTTTTCCGGCCCGACGGGCATTCAAGATCGGACTTTCACATCAGCAAGGGACCAGAAGAATGTCGAAAACGCTCGTTATCGGCGCCAACGGCCAGATCGGCCGCCTGTTCTGCCGCCAGGCAGCCGCAGGAGGGCTGAGCCTCCGCGCCATGGTTCGCCGTCCCGATCAGCAGCCATGGTTTCAGGACCAGGGTATCGAACCCGTCGTGGGGGATCTCGAATCCGACTTCGAGGCGCATTTCGACGGCTGTGATCACGTGGTTTTCACCGCGGGCTCCGGCCCGCATACCGGCCCTGACAGGACATTGATGATTGACCTGTACGGCGCCATGCGCGCCATCGACGCGGCGCTGGAGTACAGCGTCGAACAGTTCCTGATGGTCAGCGCGTTCCGCGCCGAGCACCCGCCGTCCGCGCCGGAAAAGCTTCAACCCTACGCCGCCGCCAAGCTGGCCGCGGACCGGCTTTTGATGTGCTCGGGCGTCCCGTACACCATCCTGCGGCCCGGCCGCCTGACGGATGGCCCGGCGACCGGTCACATCCAGGTGCCGGCAGCGGGTCACTACGATCCCATCACCATCTCCAGGGAGAACGTCGCCCTGTGTATGCACGAAGTGCTCGGTGAGCCCTGGGCCATCAACCAGACCATCAATCTGGTGGACGGCGACCACCCGGTAGCGGAGCTCGCCGAGCTCGTCGACGGCGACGTCGGCTTCTGAGCCGCCGCCATGGCCGGATTGTTCATCGGCACCAGTGGCTGGAACTACGACGAATGGAACGATTCGTTGTACGCCGGCGTCAAGCACCGGGACCGGCTGCCCCACTACGCCAAATACTTCAATGCCGTCGAAGTCAATGCAACTTTCTATCGCCTGCAAAAGCCCGGGACGCTGGCGCACTGGCACGACGAGACTCCCCGCGGGTTCCGTTTCGCCATCAAGGGCAACCGCTATCTCACCCACAACAAGAAGCTGAACGACCCGCCCGAGCCCATTGACCTGGAGAGGCGCAACGCGCAGCCCCTCGGCGACAAGCTG
>JBEPXV010000310.1:0-3476 GCA_041641695.1 Gammaproteobacteria bacterium
AAAATGGGCTTTCTGCGCTCCGCCCGCTCACTGATCCAGACCGTGGGCCGGGCCGCCCGCAACCTGCATGGCAAGGCCATCATGTATGCCGCGGACGTCACCGATGCCATGCGCTCCGCCATCGACGAGACCGAACGCCGGCGCGAGAAGCAGACGGCCTATAACAAGGAGCACGGCATTACGCCCAAGGGCGTCGAGAAGGCGGTGCGGGACATCATCGAAGGCGTCATGGAGCGCAGTCCGCGCGGCATGCGCCGGCTCAACCAGACCGCCAAAGAGCTCGCCGAGACCAAGGCCAAGTACGGCGACCTCGGACCCCGGGAGCTCGGCAAGACCCTCAAGCAGCTCGAGAAGCAGATGCACGAGCACGCCCGCAACCTGGAGTTCGAGGAAGCGGCGCGGCTGCGCGACGAGATTCACGTGCTCAAGCAGGACCACTTCATCGTGAGCTGAGCGGCGCCGTGCTGATGCCCGGATGGTCACGCCGCACGGGCGGCCAGTGCGCCGATGTCTCGGCGCGATCTGCTATTGATTTAAATCAAGATGTAGGCCGGTGAGTGCGATAGACCGCGCCACGTCCTGTCGCAGCCCGCCCGCAATTGTGCGCAAACGCACATACATCGTCTCTATGCTGGAATATTTTTCCATAAATCGGCATTAAAAATAATATAAACATTGCCGAACTAAGGGGTGTCAATTTTCTAGATGTAATGGACAACAACAAAATGCCAGCATCGGATAGAGCAGATCCGCAGGCAAACCTGTTACTCGGTCAGTTGCCTGCTTCAGAATTCAAACGCATAGAAACAAATCTCGAATATATAAGTCTTGAACTGGGGGAGGTTCTTTACGGAACACATTCTGAACGAAAGTATGTGTACTTCCCGACCGCGGGCATTGTCTCGATTCTCGAGATGCTGCAGGACGGCTCGAGCTCGGAGATCGCGCTGATCGGCAACGAGGGCATGGTGGGCATCACGGCCGTCCTGGGCGGCAAACACCAACCCAACCAGGCCGTGGTACAAAGTGCCGGCGCGGCCTATCGGATTCCGGCGGCAGCCCTGAACAAGGAGTTCCGGCGCGGCGGCATCCTGATGGACCAGCTGTTGTTGTATATACAGATCCTGTTCACCCAGGTCGCGCAGATGGCGGTCTGCAACCGGCACCATACCCTGCAGGAGCACCTCAGCAGGTGGCTGCTGCTGAGCCTGGATCGCATCGGCTCGAACGAAATCGTCATGACCCAGGCGTTGATCGCCGGTATGCTGGGTGTGCGGCGCGAAGGCATCACCCGGGCAATCGGCGCGCTGCACAAGCAGCATGTCATCGAGTACCGGCGCGGCCGCATCACGGTGATCGATCGGGATCGCCTTGAGAAAATGTGCTGTGAGTGCTATGAAGTACTGAAGCAGGAATCGGATCGCTTGACGAAAATACAAAAATCCATCGCCAAGGCGGCGGGCAATTAGCCTGCCTGTATAAGTCGGGATTTCACCCGACACGTCGACGAGCGCATGCCGGGTGCGGCCCCGGCAAGGTCCTGACGGGGCCCGGTAAAACGGGTGCCCGGGGGCTTGGTAACCGTCTGATTTGGCTATACTCAGACTGAAGGAAGCGTCCAGGAAAACTGGGGACGAGGTGGGGTTTGGAAGCACGGCGTATCATTGATGGATGCGGCCTGCTGTTGATGGGGCTCGTGCCGAAGCGGCTCGAGGCCGCATCTGATGCCGGCGGCAGCATAGGCGTGTTCGAAGCGGCTCTGTTGATATTCACGGGGCTGCTTGTCGCGCTGCTATGGCTGCAGATTCGAGGAAACCGGCAGCAGCCATTCGGCTACCTGTACCGTATCAAAGGCCGGCGCCTCGGCAAGTTCATCATCAGCTCGGACGTATGCCGCATCGGCCGGCACCCCAACAACGAGCTGCGGCTGAACGACAAGTCCATATCCCGCTTCCATGCCGAGCTGGTGCGCAACCAGAACGGCACATTCTCGATCTACGACACCGATTCCAGAAACGGCATACGGGTGGGTATGCGCCCGGTGAGCTCCAGCGTGCTGCGGGAAGGGGACTTGATCGACGTCGGCGACGTGCGCCTCAAGTTCACCCGCCGCCCCCGCGACTACCATGCCCACCGAAACACCATCATGCTGGATCACACCAGCAACCGGTACGATGCCCGCCGCCGCCGCGAGATGCGCTCCACGCTCACCGCCCAGGCGCGCCTGTACAATGACCAGACCGGGTGGGTCAATGGCTGGATGCGCAATGTCGGCCGCGACGGCGCCTTCATCGAGACGGATACCAAGCTGCCCGCGCGCCTGCCGCTCGATATCGTGGTCGCCGTGACGGATGATAAAAAGCGCAGGTGGCTGCACCTGACCGGGGAAGTCGTCTGGAGCGACGCCAAGGGCGTCGGAGTGAGCTTCACCGACCAGGACCCGGGAGCGCTGGAGCAGCTCATGAACACGGCCGCGTGATGGAACACCGGTTTACGGCACGGCGTCATTGCGAGGAGCGTCGCGACGAAGCAATCTATAGATAATGGTCGCAGCCACCACCGAGAGCCCGGCGCCACAGTGTCCCCATCCGGGAAAGCCGATCCCGCGCGAGACGCATCCCGCCCCCAACTGATGTCCTCCCGCAACACCTCCATTTACCGCGCCGCCTTCGAAGCTTCACGCGATGCCATCGTCCTGATCGAGGACGACCGCTTCGTGGAATGCAACGCGGCGGCCGTGGAGATGTTCGAGGCGGTGACCAAGGACGGGCTGCTCCACTCGAGCCCGCAGGACTTCTCGCCGCCGACCCAGCCCGGCGGCCGGTCGTCACAGGAGCTGGCGCACGCCCGCCTCCAGGAGGCGTTGACCCGCGGCAGCGCGCTGTTCGAGTGGACGCACCGCACGCTGGGCGGGCGCCGCTTCCTGGCGGAGGTGCTCCTGAGCCGCGTGGATACGGAGGACGGTGTCCTGATCCAGGGCGTGGTGCGGGACATCACGACGCGCCGCGAGACCGAGCTCACCCTGCAGCGGACCAACGAGCAGCTCGCCCATTTCCGTACCCTGGTGGAGGACGTCATCGACCAATCCCGGATCGGATTGTTCATCCTCGACAGCGGCTTTCGGATCGTGTGGGTGAGCCGGCCCATTGAAGAGTTCCTGGGCATAAAGGCCGACGAAGCGATCGGGGCCGACAAACGCGCGTTGATCCGCGGCTCGATATGCCCCGTGCTCGAGGACGGGAAGCGATTCCTGCGCAACACGGAGGCGGCCTACGAATCCGGCGCCCACCTGGAGGGGCGCGTGTATCACGTCGTGCCCGGAAACGGTCTCGCGGAGCGGTGGCTGGAGCATCAGAGCTATCCCATTACTTCCGGGGTGTACGCCGACGGGCGCATCGATATTTACCGCGATCTCACCGAGCGCGTCCGGCTGGAGCACGAGCTGTCGCACCGGGCCACCCACGACTACCTGACGG
>JBEPXV010000311.1:0-3471 GCA_041641695.1 Gammaproteobacteria bacterium
TTCGCGCGCTCAAGGCGGCGCTGCACTCGCCGCACGTCCTCTTCCGGGTCCACGGGTGCGACACCGACGACCGAGTTCAGATCACTCACATAACCGTGCATCTGCCGGATTTGCTTCTCATGGTATGCATCAGCAGACATTGATCCGCGCACGGGAACATCTTTCAGCAGCAACCGGATGCGCCGCCCGCGCCGCCGGGATTGAGTGGATCCCTCTACCGCCCGTCCAGGGTCGTTGGCCGCTTGTCGAACATTGCTGCGGTGGTATAAACAGGATCGGAACGCCGATTGTCATACCGTTGACACTGATGATATGCAAATACGTGAACAGTGCCGGGTTGGTATTGCGGCCTGTGGCAATCCGCGCGGGACATCGGGGTTCTGCTCGGGCGGGCTCGCCGCTCAGCCGGCAGCTCGACAAAGAACCCATACGGGCTGTTGAGCATGCGCAACCACGGGAGGAGCTGTAATGATCACCATCAACATCAACGGCGAGGCGCGGGACCTCGACGTGGACCCGGATACACCCCTGTTGTGGGTGATCCGTGATGAGCTGGGACTGACCGGCACCAAGTACGGCTGCGGCATTGCGCAATGCGGCGCCTGCACCGTGCACATCGACGGCCAGGCTCGCCGGTCCTGCACCACGCCCGTATCGTCGGTGGCAGGTCAGGACGTCACCACCATCGAGGGAACGACCGGCGATGTCACCCGGGCGGTTCAGAACGCCTGGGTCGCCATCGACGTGCCCCAGTGCGGTTATTGCCAGTCCGGGCAGGTCATGAGCGCCATCGCTCTGCTGTCGGAGAACCCTGCGCCAACCGATGAGGACATCGACAACGCCATGTCCGGGAACATCTGCCGCTGTGCCACCTACGTGCGGATCCGACGGGCCATTCACGATGCCGCCGCCACGTTGGAGGGCTGAAGCCATGTCTACGCAACCCGTCGACGTTTCAAGGCGCGCCTTTCTGAGAAATACAGCGGTGACCGGGGCCGGGCTGGTAATCGGCATGCACCTGCCGCTGGCGGCGCGCGCGCAGTCCGGTGCGGCAGCGGTCATGCAGGGCGGCGGCGAAGCCTCGTTCGCTCCCAACGCGTTCGTGCGCATCGCGCCCGACGATACGGTAACCGTATTGATCAAGCACATCGAGTTCGGCCAGGGGCCCTATACGGGGCTTGCGACCCTGGTGGCTGACGAACTCGATGCCGACTGGTCCCAGGTGCGAGCTGAATCCGCGCCGGCCAACGACGAGTTGTACAAGAACCTGTTCTTCGGCATCCAGGGTACCGGCGGCTCGACGGCCATCGCCAACTCCTACGAGCAGATGCGCCAGGCCGGGGCCACCGCCCGGGCCCTGCTGGTTTCGGCGGCGGCCGGGGAATGGGAGGTTCCAGAGAGCGAGATCACGGTCGAAAAGGGCGTCGTCAGCCATCCCGGCAGCGGCAGCTCGGCCCGCTTCGGGGCGCTCGCGGAACGGGCCGCGACCCTGACCCCGCCGACCGAGGTGACGCTCAAGGATCCGGAGGCGTTCAGCCTGATCGGCACCGAGGTGCCAAAGCTCGACTCCCGGGCCAAGACGACGGGGGAAGCAACGTTCACCCTCGATCTGCAACCGGCCGACGCCCTCACGGTGCTGGTGGCGCATCCGCCGCGCTTCAACGGCGGGGTGAAGTCCTTCGATGACAGTGAGACGCGGTCGGTGAAGGGCGTCGTGGATGTCAAGACCATCCCCGAAGGCGTCGCCGTCTACGCCCGTAATTTCTGGGCCGCAAAGAAAGGGCGGGATGCCCTGAACGTGGAATGGGATCTTGCCGGCACGGAGTCGCGCTCCTCGGCCGATATCCTCGCGGCGTATCGCGAGCTCGCGAAAGACCGGGGCACGCCCGCAATGGAGCGCGGCGACGCGGCAGGCACGCTCGCCGGCGCCGGGACGGTGCTCGAGGCGGAGTACGAGTTTCCGTTTCTCGCCCACGCGCCCATGGAGCCGCTCGACTGCGTCATCGAGATGACGGACGACGGCTGCGAGGCCTGGCTCGGGGCGCAGCTGCCGACCGTCGATCAGAAGACCATCGCCGGGGTGCTGGGCCTGGAGCCCGGCCAGGTGACGGTCAACACCATGTTCGCCGGCGGCAGCTTCGGCCGCCGGGCCCAGCCGGCCGGGGACTTCGCCAAAGAGGCCGCGGAGGCGCTCAAGGCCCTGGGGTCCGGCGCCCCGCCCATCAAGCTGGTGTGGACCCGCGAGGATGACATCCGGGGCGGCCGCTACCGGCCGATCTATGTGCACCGGCTGCGTGGCGGGCTGGACGACCAGGGCAATATCGCCGCCTGGGAGCAGGTTATCGCCGGCCAGTCCATCGTCGCGGGCTCGCCCTTCGAGGGCATGATCGAGGACGGCATCGACCCGACCTCGGTGGAGGGCGCCAGCGATCTGCCGTACGGGATTCCCAATATGGCGGTCAGCCTGCATACGACCGAGGTCGGGGTGCCGGTTCTGTGGTGGCGCTCGGTGGGCCATACCCACACGGGCTTCACCACTGAGACGTTCATGGACGAGCTGCTCGCCGCCGCAGGGCGCGACCCGGTGGAAGGGCGCCTGAAGCTCCTGGGGGGCCATCCGCGCCACGCCGGCGTCCTCGAGACGGCGGCGCAGATGGCCGACTGGGGCGCCGCGGTGCCCGAGGGGCGGGCCCGGGGCGTCGCCGTGCACAAGTCCTTCGACTCCTACGTTGCCGAGGTCGCCGAGGTCTCCCGCGATGAGAACGGCTACCCGAAGGTGCACAAGGTCTGGTGCGCGGTGGACTGCGGCGTGGCCGTGAACCCGAATGTGATCACCGCGCAGATGGAGGGCGGCATCGGCTACGGGCTGGGCCACGCCCTGTTCGGCGAGATCACCATGGTGGACGGCCGCATCAGGCAGGCCAACTTCGACACCTACCGTTCGCTGCGCATCAACGAGATGCCGGAGGTCGAGGTGACCGTGATCCCGTCCGCCAAGAAGCCAACCGGCGTCGGCGAGCCGGGCGTGCCCCCGATCGCCCCGGCGGTGGCCAACGCCTGGGCCGCGCTCACCGGGGAGCGGGTGCGGCGGCTGCCTTTCAAGCCGGTGCAGGCCTGATGCAATGCTGAATGACCGGCCTCGATCGAACGGTTACACGGACGGTGGATTGCGTCCGGCAATACGCCCATTCCAGTACGGGCAGGGCGGGGTGAAGGCGCAGGTGGCTCCGGAGGCGGTTAGGTACCCTACCCTCTTGTTCCGGACTCAGTCCGGCTGCCGCCGCCGCAGAATATCCGTCGCCCGGTGCCCTTCGGGCACGCCGTCCGCTATGATGACCGCGCCTTCCGAGTTGCCGGTGCGCAAGTTCACGATTTCCTGATAGGCCGCCGACTCATACCAGCCCCTGGCCCGGTCCCGATCCGGAAACTCGATGACGATCAGGTCCCCGCTCCAGGTTCCTTCCCGTACTT
>JBEPXV010000312.1:0-3471 GCA_041641695.1 Gammaproteobacteria bacterium
GACCACTATCACCCGGCGGCGCTCTGGTGCTGGATTGAAGGAGGCGCCGAGGATTTGCGGCGCTTCCCCTCGTGCGCAGGGAGGTGGATTGACGGCAATCAAGGATCAGGCGACGCCCCGGCGGGAGCGTCGCGTGCCGGTACCTGTTCCGGTGACGCGTAGCGGTGGCGGGGTGCGGCGCTCCTCGACCCGCGAGCCGGGACCGCGGCATTCCCCGGGAGCCGGATGTTCGTCGCGGCGAGCGATGTACGTTATAATTCTCCGGGTTTAACGACGAGAAAGGCTCCACAACCGAATGGGCTCCCCAGATACAGCAGTAGACGTCCTGTCGGACCAGGTCCGAGAGGAGATAGACCACTCGCGCACGAAATTCCCCGAGGGGCGGCAGCAGTCCGCGCTGATCGATGCCCTGCGCGCGGCACAGCACGACAACGGCGGATTTTTGACTCCCGAGCTCATCGAGGCGGTAGCGGTGTACCTGGAGCTGCCCCCGGTGAAGGCGTATGAGATCGCGACGTTCTACTCCATGTTCGAGGTGGAGCCCGTGGGACGCCACAGTATTTCCGTGTGCACGAACGTCTCGTGCATGCTGTGCGGCGGCAAGGAGATCCTGGCGCACCTGGAGAAGAAGCTTGGCATCAAGGTGGGGGAGAGCACGCCCGACGACCGGATCTACCTGAAGCGCGAGGAGGAATGCCTGGCGGCCTGCGATGGTGCGCCCATGATGATGGTGGATCACCGCTACTACGAGAACCTCACTCCCGAGAAAGTGGACGAGATCATCGAGGGGTTGGAATGACCGAATCGAACATGGGTTTGCGCCAGGGCCCGATCGCCTACGCCACCATGGGGCAGGACGAGCCGTGGACCATCGAGGCGTACCGGAAAGTAGGCGGCTACGAAGGGCTGAAACGAATCCTCACCGCGCCCCTGTCGCCGGCCGATGTGATTGACGAGATCAAGGCGTCCGGGCTGCGCGGCCGGGGCGGAGCAGGATTTCCCACCGGCGTGAAGTGGAGCTTCATGCCGCGCGACAAGCCGGGCGCCAAGTACGTGGTCTGCAATTCCGACGAGAGTGAGCCGGGCACCTGCCACGACCGGGACATACTGCGCTACAACCCGCATTCGATCATCGAAGGCATGATTATCGGTGGTTACGCCATGGGCGCGAGCGTCGGCTACAACTACATCCGGGGCGAGTTCCTGGACGAGCCGGTCCCGCGGTTCGAGAACGCGCTCAAGGAAGCCTACGAGGCGGGATTTCTGGGCCGGAACATTCTCGGCTCGGGATTCGATTACGACCTTTACGCTTACGTCGGCGCCGGCGCCTACATCTGCGGCGAGGAAACCGCGCTGCTCGAGTCCCTGGAAGGCAAGCCGGGCAAGCCCCGCTTCAAGCCGCCTTTCCCGGCCAACTACGGGGTCTACGGCAAGCCCACGACCGTGAACAACACCCTGACGTTCGCGTCCGCCGCCGCGATCATGCGCAACGGCGCGCAGTGGTTCAAGGATCTGGCCCAGAGCGGCGACGGCGGCACCCTGGTGTATTCGATTTCCGGTCACGTCAATCGACCCGGCAACTACGAGTTGCCGATGGGAATCCCGTTTCCAAAGCTGCTGGAGATGGCCGGCGGTGTCCGTGACAATCGCAGGCTCAAGGCCGTGATACCGGGCGGCTCGTCCGTGCCGGTGGTGCCCGCGGATGTAATGATGAGTCTCGACATGGACTTCGACTCCCTGGGCAAGGCGGGCTCGGCCCTGGGCACCGGCGCGGTGATGGTGATGGATGAAACCACCTGTATGGTCCAGGTATTGGAGCGGATTTCGCGCTTCTACTACGCCGAATCCTGCGGCCAGTGCACGCCCTGCCGGGAGGGCACCGGCTGGATGAATCGCGTTATCAATCGCATACTGGACGGGAAAGCCACGATGGCTGATCTTGATATGCTGGTGGACGTGGCCAACAGGATCGAAGGGCGTACTATCTGCGCGTTTGGCGACGCCTCGGCGTGGCCCGTGCAGAGCTTCCTCAAGCATTTCCGCCGCGAGTTCGAGCAGATGATCGAATCCAAGGGGCGGGCTGCCGCGTGATGTAACACGCGGCCCGGCGCGACCGCACCGAGGTTGAGGCGGCCCACCCGTCGAGCCGTCGGTTCTACGGCGAGAATCCCGCCCCGTGATTCTCACGGTCGCTTTCCTGTCCCGTTTCCACGCTGTTATTTCAAGGAATTCTGTCTCCCGGTCGCTCCCTACGACTGGCAATAGTCGCCATCCAGTTCCATACTGTGCATTGTGCAGCATACCGTCGTCACGGAGATGTTGCGCACGCTCATAAATTCAAAAAAACACGGAAAACGCATATGGGCAGGTTGCAGTGGGGCTTGGTTGGCGCGGTCATTGTAGTGATCGCTGTCGTGGTGCTGACGATGCAGGGCGTGTTCACCGACGGTGGCGCCCCGGATCAAACGGTGCGGCCGGACGACACGGCGGCGGGGGATGCCGTGGACGACGAGGAGGCCGATGCGCCCGTACGAAAGCAGGAATCCGAGGGGACCGCGGACAAGGAGGCCGATGCGCCCGTACGAGAGCAGGAATCCGGGGGGACCGCGGACGAGGAGGCCGATGCGTCCGTGCGAGAGCAGGAATCCGAGGAGACCGCGGATGCCGGCGGGGATGAATCGACGGCAGGCCGTTCCGCATCAGACGAAGACGATGAATCGGACTCGCCGGCCGCGGTTGACACATCTGACGAAGGCGACGTCTCGGACTTATCGGGCACGATTGAAGGCTCGGACAAAAGCGATGAACCGGAACCGTCGGGCACGGGTGACGAATCCGATGATGCGCTCCAGGCGGAAGCCGAGTCATTCGTCAGGCAACTCGCAGCGCCTTCCGACGAGCCTTTGCAGGTGGAAAGCGCCGAAGGCTTCGTGGGCGCCGACCGGCCCCTGGCGTCAGCCGGCGGCGACAGCGAATCGGCGGACGCCACACCGCCGGATGCCGCGCAAGCGGAGGACGCCGTTTCACCCGGTCCCGATGGTGTAGCCGAGGCGGACGTCGAGGTCGTCGCACAGTCCGGAGTGGCCGAGGCCGGGACGGCCGACGATCCCGGGGTGGAGGATGACCAGGACGGGGGCGAAGCCGCCGCGCCATCTGCAACGGATGCCGCCGAACCCGGTGAGACGCCCGCAGCCGCTGCCGGGGAAACGGGCTCGGTCGACGTCCCCGCCGCGGAAGTCATACCCTCGGACGCCGTCTTCTATGTGCATACGGTTCGCCCCGAGGATGACCGGGGGATCTGGGGGATCGTTCATGACGGCATTGTGGAGAATTTCGCCGAGGGCGTCGCCGTGCATCGGGGCGAGACCACGGAGACCTATCGCGTGGACATACCGCCCGGCGCGGACCAGCGCAGGCCGGACTCGTCGAGCTCCTTTCTCGGGCGGATCATCTACGAGAAATCACAAAAGA
>JBEPXV010000313.1:0-3466 GCA_041641695.1 Gammaproteobacteria bacterium
TCGATGATGTTGCCGGCATTGTCCGTTGCGGCTTTCATGGCGATCATGCGCGCCGCCATCTCGCAGGCCACGTTCTCAACCACGCCCTGGTATACCAGCGACTCGATGTACCGGTCCATCAGCACGTCCAGCACTTCCTTGGCATCCGGCTCGTAGATGTAGTCCCAGTGATGCTTCAGCTCCTCCTCTTCGCTCGGCGGGAGGGGCAGGAGCTGCACCACCTGCGGCTGCTGCGTCATGGTGTTGACGAACTCGTTGTGGACCAGGAACAGCCGGTCGATCTTCTCCGCGTCATAGGCGTCCAGCATGACTTTCACGGCGCCGATCAGATCCGCCACCTCGGGCCTGTCGCCCAGGTTGGAAGCCTCGGACACGATATTGGCGCCGATGCGCTTGAAGAATCCCAGTGCCTTGCTGCCGACGATGGCGAAATCCATGTCGACATTGCGCTCGTTCCACTGCGACATGTCGTTCAGCGCGGTGCGGAACAGGTTGATGTTCAACCCCCCGCATAGCCCGCGGTCCGTGGATACCACGATGTAGCCGACGCGCTGCGGCTCCCGCTCCATGGTGAACGGATGCTCATACTCGGGATGCGCGCGCGCCAGATGGGACACGACATTGCGTATCTTCTCCGCGTAGGGCCGGGCCTCCTGCATGCGGTCCTGGGCCTTGCGCATCTTGCTGGCCGCGACCATCTCCATGGCCTTGGTGATCTTCTGAGTATTCTGGATACTCCGGATCTTGGTTCGGATCTCTTTGGCGCCCGCCATTGCTTATACCTCGCTCGTCGGACCCCGGGCTACCAGGTTCCCTTTTCCTTGAATTCGGAAACCGCCTTGTCCAGCTTCTCCTTGATCTCGTCGGTGTACTCGCCCTTCTCGTTCATCTCGTCGATCAGTTCCGAATAATTGGACTTGATGTACGACTGCATGGCTTCCTCGAACACCATGACCTTGTTGACCTCGACGTCGTCGATGTAGCCCTGGTCCACCGCGAACAGGCTGACCGCCATCTGGCCCACGGACATCGGCTGGTACTGCTTCTGCTTCATCATTTCCATGACCCGCTGGCCGCGCTCGAGCTGCTTGCGGGTGGCCTCGTCCAGGTCCGAGGCGAACTGCGAGAAGGCCGCCAGCTCGCGGTACTGGGCCAGCGCCAGGCGGATACCGCCGCCAAGTTTTTTGATGAGCTTGGTCTGCGCGGCGCCGCCGACCCGGGATACCGACAGCCCGGCGTTGATGGCCGGCCGGATGCCGGCGTTGAACAGGTCGGTTTCCAGGAAGATCTGCCCGTCGGTGATCGAGATCACGTTGGTGGGCACGAACGCGGACACGTCGCCGGCCTGGGTCTCGATGATGGGCAGCGCCGTCAGCGAGCCGGTCTTGCCCTTGACCTTGCCCTCGGTGAACTTTTCCACGTAGTCGGCATTGACCCGCGCGGCCCGCTCCAGCAGCCGGGAGTGCAGGTAGAACACGTCGCCCGGGTAGGCCTCGCGGCCCGGCGGGCGGCGCAGCAGGAGCGAAACCTGGCGGTAGGCCCAGGCCTGCTTGGTGAGGTCGTCGTAGATGATCAGGGCATCCTCGCCGCGGTCGCGGAAATACTCGCCCATGGAGCAGCCCGCGTAGGGCGCGATGAATTGCATGGCTGCCGATTCCGACGCGGTGGCCGCCACGACGATGGTGTGCTCCATGGCGCCGTGCTCCTCGAGCTTGCGCACCACGCTGGCCACCGACGAGTTCTTCTGGCCCACCGCCACGTACACGCATTTGATGCCGGTGCCCTTCTGGTTGATGATGGTGTCGATGGCCACCGCCGACTTGCCGGTCTGGCGGTCGCCGATGATCAGCTCGCGCTGGCCGCGGCCCACCGGCACCATAGAGTCGATCGCCTTCAGGCCTGTCTGCACCGGCTGGTCCACGGATACGCGCTCGATGACGCCGGGCGCCACCTTCTCGATAGGCGCCGTCTCGTCCGTTTCGACAGCGCCCTTGCCGTCGATGGGGTTGCCCAGCGAATCAACGACCCGGCCGAGCAAGGCCTCGCCGATCGGCACTTCGAGAATGCGCCCGGTGCACTTGACGGTGTCGCCCTCGCCCAGGTGCTCGTAGTCGCCCAGGATCACAGCACCCACCGAGTCCCGTTCCAGGTTCAACGCCAGGCCGAAGGTGTCGCCCGGGAACTCGAGCATCTCGCCCTGCATGGCGTCGGCCAGGCCGTGGATTCGCGTGATGCCGTCGTTCAGGCTGACAATCGCGCCTTCGGTGCGCGCCTCGGCCGTGCCTTCGAATTTCTGGATCCGCTCTTTAATCAGGTCGCTGATTTCAGATGGATTCAATTGGGTCGTCATGGGTTGTTCCTCTAGTCTGTACGGTGGTCAGGCGCCTATCGCTGCAGGGCGCTGGCCAGTTTTTCGAGCCTGCCTTTCGCAGAGCCGTCGATAACAAGATCGCCGGCGCGGATAACGGCGCCGCCGAGCAGGGAGTCGTCCTCGTGCACCGTGATGTTGACCTTCCGGCCCAGGCGCTTCTCGAGGGCCTCGGCGAGCCGGGCTTTCTGATCGTCGCTCATCGGCCTGGCCGAGCGAACCTCCGCGTCCACGCTGCCCTCCGCCTCGGAGCGCATCGACTCGTACTGGGCCGCGACGTCCGGCATCAGCAACAGCCGGTCGTTCGCCATCATCAGGCGGAGCAGATTGCGCCCGCCCTCCGGCACCCGGTCGCCGCACAGGTCGTCGAACAGCGCCTGCAACCGCTCCTGCTCGACGCGTGGATTGTTGATCAGGCCCTGGATCGACTCGTCGCTGACCAGCGCGGCCAGGAAGCCGAGGGCATCAGACCAGGATTTCAAGTCTTTGGATTCCTGCGCGAGCTCAAATACCGCTCGGGCGTAGGGTCTGGCAAGGCTGCTGGTACCGGCCATCGATGCGCCCCGCTACAGCTGCGCGACGAGGTCGTCGATCAGCTTTCCGTGCGACTTTGAATCGACTTCCTTGTCCAGGATCCGGCCGGCCCCGGACACAACCAGCGTGGCCACCTGTCCGCGCAGCTCTTCGCGGGCCCGGTTCACCTCCTGGTCGATCTCGGACTTCGCCGACGCCAGCAGGCGCTCGCCCTCGGCCTTGGCATCGGACTTGGCCTCCTCGATGATCTCGTTGCGGCGCTTCTCGGCGTTGCCGAGGATTTCCTGGGCCTGCGATTTCGCGTCCCGGATGATCTCGGTGGCTTTCTCTTTGCCGAGATCCTCGGCCTTGCGGCCTTTCTCGGCGGCGGCCAACCCGTCCGCGATTTCCTTTTTACGGGCCTCCAGGGCGTTCATGATCGGAGGCCAGACATATTTCATGCAGAACCAGACGAACACTGCGAACGCAATGGTCTGTCCAAACAGGGTGGCGTTGATATTCATGGCCGACTCCTAGCGAAGTTCTTGGCGATGCGGTTGTTCACAACCGGCGCGCGGCCGGCTG
>JBEPXV010000314.1:0-3459 GCA_041641695.1 Gammaproteobacteria bacterium
GGCCCGAGATTCGCCTATCGCCGGACCAAGGCGCTTTTGTATGCCTCGCTCGATGAGACCTTCACGCGCCAGGTCAAGGCGGAGGAAGAAGCGTTCAAGCAGTGCGCGCAGACGGCGGATTTCGCGGAAGGGGTGACGGCGTTCGTGGAAAAGCGCAAGGCCAGGTTCGGTTGAGCGGTTTGTCCGGCAGGAATGCACGCCGTGATTTGCCATCGCGCGCGGTGGCGGCTTTCCCGGGTAACGGCACTGCGGCGCCGGGCACTCGGTAGTGGCGGGGACTATTATCTCCCGAGTATCTGGCGCCTCGCGCGGGATCGGTTTTCCCGGGAAAGGGCACTGGGACGCCGGGCACTCGGTAGTGGCGGGGACAATTATCTCTGGATTGCCACGGCGGCTGCGCCGCCGCGCAATGACGGTGTTGCCCAGGGCCACGGCACGGCGTCATTGCATCCTTAGCGCTGTAGACGGGTGCATCCATGCACCACTCCTGCGGGGAGCGAAGCGACGAAGCAATCTGCTGGCGGCAGGAGCGGTAATTCAGTGAGCCCTGCGTTTCGATTCATTGCCGGGGGGTTGGTATCTTGCTCAAATCCGTAGCCGGAACCTCGATCGCCCTGACCATCGCCGTGGTGGCGGTGACCGTGGCCGTGGTGATCGCGGCCGGCGGCGGGCCCGTCGGGGCGGCGGCGTGGGGCGTTGTTCTGGCACTGTTTACCCGGGTGGCGCCGATCCTGGGCAGTTTTGCCATTGCCTGGTGGCCGTGGGATGGTAATCGCGTGCCGCCGCTGGGCGCCGCCGGTACGGCGCGGATCCTGGTCGCAGAAGCCTGGGCAACGATCAGGCTGTTTTTCTTCTACCATCCATTCGAGTCGTTCGTCACCCGGCGCGAGCCGCGACGGATTGTCCCGGACGAGACTCCCATCGTGCTGGTCCACGGCTTCTACAGCAACGCCGCATACTGGCATCCGATGAAGCCGATGCTGCGGGCGGGCGGCTGGAACAACCTGTTCACGCTGAACCTGGAGCCGCTTTTCGTCGGCATCGATGAGTATGCCCGGCAGCTGGAGCAGCGGGTGGAGGAGGCCTGCGCCCGGTGCGGGACCGACGCGGCGGTGGTGGTGGGCCACAGCATGGGCGGGCTCGTCGCCCGGGCATGCGCCCGGCGTACGCCCGCGCGCATCCGGCACGTGGTTTGCCTCGGCTCGCCGCATCAGGGCACGATCCTGGCGCGCCTGGTGCCGTCGATCACCACGCGGCAGATGTGCCCGGCCAGTGATTGGCTGAATGAGCTGAACGGCAGCGAGCACGGTGCGCCGGTAACGAACATCTACAGCGAGCATGACAACATTGTCGCGCCTCAATCGAGCGCGTCCCTGCCGGGCACGGAGAGCATTGCAATGCAAGGCATCGGTCACCTGGAGATGACGTTTTCACCGGCACTGCGTCACGCGCTGAACGGCGTTCTCGACCGGTTGCGCTCCACGCCGTCAACTTGACAAATCGGCGTATTCGGCACAATGTTGCAGGATAAAGATACCAACAACGGGAATGCAGTTTCCGACGATGCTAACCGTAATAATCAAATGCTGTGTGACAAAATCCCACCGGAAACGCGCCGCAGTTCCTGCGCGTAACTTTCGTTACCCATGCAGCCGGCGCAGCCCGGCCGACTTGACCGCCGGGACCGTCCAGGCATCGACGGACAACCCGCGTTTGCTCAACACCGCGTGAGGGGAAACCGATGAACAAGCCATTGTATCCCGATCCCGATTCGAGCCCGGGATCCCGCCGCTTGAGGATTCTGGCCGTCACTGCCGTGGCGACCGGCGCGTTCGCGTTCCAGTCGCCGGCGCGAGCGGTCCAGTTTGAAGCGGGTGAAATCGCAGGAAGTTTCGACAACACACTGTCCTATGGCACGACGTGGCGGGTACAGGGCCGCGACCGGGACTTACTCGGCCTCGCGTCGACGACCCTGCCGAACGGCTCGATACCGCCCGGCGGGCTGGGCGGCCGCGCCTTCTCGGTCAACGGCGATGACGGCAACCTGAACTACGACAAGGGCTTGGTGAGCAATGTGATCAAGCTTACCAGTGAGCTGTCGCTGGAGCACGATGCGGGCTACGGCGCGTTTGTCCGCGGCAGCGCCTTCTACGATTTCGAGAACGAGGACGGCGACCGCGAGAAGATCGATCTGTCGGACGAGGCACTGGACCTGGTGGGCAGCGA
The DNA here is from genome assembly GCA_041641695.1 of Gammaproteobacteria bacterium. Classification (GTDB taxonomy): domain Bacteria; phylum Pseudomonadota; class Gammaproteobacteria; order Arenicellales; family JAANXG01; genus JAANXG01. Next base: position 2,227 of record JBEPXV010000314.1, read on the forward strand.
TATCGATCTCCTCGATGCCTATGTCTATGGCGGCTTTGAAGTCGGCGAGGTGCCGGTGGACCTGCGCGTCGGCAACCAGGTGGTGAGCTGGGGCGAGAGCACATTCATACAAAACGGCATCAACGTGATCAATCCGGTGGACGTGGCGGCCGTCCGCGTGCCGGGCTCGGAGCTTCGCGAAGCCCTGCTGCCCCAGAACATGCTGTGGGGCAGCGCCGGCGTTACACTGAACAGCTCGATCGAAGGTTTCTACCAGTTCCAATGGGACGAGACGGAGCCCGACCCCTCGGGGTCGTACTTCAGTACCAACGACTTCGCCACGCCGGGCGGGAACAAGCTCATGCTGGGCTTCGGTCAGGTGCCGGACATCATTCCGTTCGGCCCCGCCGGCGCGGCATCGGTCGGCCAGACGCCGGTCGGCGTGGCGGTTCCCCGGGGCGCCGACCGGGACGCCGGCGACAGCGGCCAGTTCGGCCTGGCCTACCGCGTGTACGCGCCTTCGCTCGGGGACACCGAGCTGGGCTTCTATTACATGAATTATCACAGCCGCCTGCCCATCATCAGCGCCCGGACCGGGACCCCGGCCGGACTGGCATCGGGCGATTACGCCGGCTCGGCCCGTTACTTCACCGAGTATCCCGAAGACATCCAACTCCTCGGCGCGAGCTTCAACACAGCGGTGGGCACGACAGGCTGGGCCCTGCAGGGCGAGCTTTCCTACAAGAAGGATGTGCCCCTGCAGGTCGACGACGTCGAGCTGCTGTTTGCCGCCCTGTCGCCGCTGGCGATTCCCGAGGCGGCTGCCGGCACGCCCGGCCTGGGCTCATTGCTGGCGGGCACCAACCAGGTGACGCCGGGCGGCACGGGTTTCGGAACGGAGATCCCGGGCTTCATCGAGCGCGACGTCGCCCAGGTACAGGTTACGGCAACGCGGGTGTACGCCAACGTGATCGGCGCCAACCAGATGGCGTTCGTGGGCGAGGTCGGCGTCACCCATGTGAATGATATGCCCGACCAGGACGAGCTGCGCCTGGAGGCGCCGGGCACCTATACCTCGGGCAATCCGGTGCATACCGCCGCCGGCGTCCAGCCCGCGACGGAGGATGCGGACAATTTCGCCGACGCAACCAGCGCCGGCTATCAGATACGAGGACGTCTCACTTACAACAACGCGGTCGGCCCCGTCGCATTGATCCCGAATATCGCATTCCGGCACGATTTCGCCGGCAACTC